>NZ_DAOLKE010000290.1:2173-4433 GCF_035331805.1 Plasticicumulans sp.
TCGGCGGCGCGCAGCTGCTCCATCTGCTGGCGGTCGCGCGCCGCGGCTTCCCCGACCTCCGTGAAGGCCGTCTGCATCGCGGTGACTGCGGCGTTGAGCGCCTCGGCCATCTGTCCGAACTCGTCGCGCGCCTCGACCGGCAGCGGGTTGCTGAGATCGCGCGCCGCCAGCCGGCGCGCGAGGCCGAGCACCGCATGCACCTGGCGCACGATGCGCCGGCTCTGCCCCCACAGCATCACGGCGAGCAGCAGCAGCGCCGCGCCGAGGCCGACGAGCAACTGGTTGCGCTGGCTGGCGTAGGCGTCCTCGACATCGGAGATGTACAGGCCGCTGCCGATCACCCAGTCCCAGGGCACGAAGCGCTTGACCCGCGAGACCTTCGGCTCGGGCACATCGGTTCCGGCCCGCGGAAAGCTGTACTCGACGAAGCCGGCGCCGTTGCCGCGCGCGAGCGCGTCCTCGAAGCTGTCGAACAGGCGCCTGCCCTGCGCATCCCGCAGCTCCAGCAGCCCGGCGGTGCCGGCACGCTCCGGCTTGCCGCCGTGCATCACATAGACGCCGTCCGAGCGATGCACCCAGAAGTAGATCTCGCCGCTGCGCATGCCGAGCAGCGCCTCGATGGCGCGCGCCTGCGCCGTGGCCCGGTCGAGCTGTCCGGCGGCCTCGGCGGCCTGATAGCGCGCGACCGTCGCCCAGGCCAGATCGACCAGATTCGAAACCTGGTCACGGCGTTCGTGCTCCAGCTCGGCGTGCAGGTTGCGCAGCGTCACGGTCAGCGCCAGCACCATGGCCAGCGCGTTGATCGCGAGCAGCAGCGCGAACTGGCTGCGCAGGGACAGGTTCTTCAGGAAAGGCATCGCGACGCTCCCGGTTGCGGGGATACGGCAGGGCCGGCGGTCGGGGGGGACGGCCGGCGCCACGGGCGGACGTATCGGGTATCGCGACTGAATATCGGCAGGGCGGGCGGGCGGCTATAGGCCAATACAAAGATTTACCGGGCGGGCGGTAAGGTTTTGCCGGGTCGCGGCAGGCTGCTGCGATTGCGCAATGCGGCAAAACCCGGATCGCCGGTCGAAATCGCCGGTGCGGATGCCGAACTGCGGCGCCCGGGAGCGGCTGAAAAAAACCGTGACGGCCGCCGGAGTGCGGCCGTCGAGGGGGGAAGAGGCCGTGTGCCCGGCGGCTTCAGCCGCCGGCGGCCATCAGCGCGCGCACGTGCGCTGCACAGCTCGATGCCAGCGCCGAAAGCTCGTAGCCGCCTTCGAGCACCGACACCAGCCGCCCGCCGCAGCACTCGGCCGCGAACGCGGCGAGCTGCGCGGCCAGCCACTGGTAGTCGGCCTCGGTGAAGGCCAGTTCGGCGAGCGGATCATCGCGGTGCGCATCGAAACCGGCCGAGACCAGCAGCAGGCCGGGTTCGTGGCGGCGCAGCGCCGGCAGGATCTCCTCGTTCCAGGCGCGACGCAGCGCCTCGCCGCCGGAGCCGGCGCGCAGCGGCACGTTCAGCACGTTGGCGGCGACGCCGGTTTCCTCGGCGTGACCGGTGCCGGGGTACAGCGGGTACTGGTGCGTCGACACGTACAGCACCTGCGGCACGGCCTCGAAGATCGCCTGCGTGCCGTTGCCGTGGTGCACGTCGAAATCGACGATCGCGACGCGCTCGATGCCGTGCACGCGCCGCGCGTGCTCGGCGCCGACCGCGACGTTGTTGAACAGGCAGAAGCCCATCGCGCGCGCGGGCTCGGCGTGGTGGCCCGGCGGGCGGATCGCGCAGAAGGCGTTGGCGGCCTCACCGGCGACGACGGCATCGACCGCCGCGCACACGGCACCGGCGGCACGCAGCGCCGCCTCGAAGCTGCCGGGCGAGACGATGGTGTCGCCATCGAGCATCGCCTGTCCCCAGGCCGGCATGCGGCTCATCAGCCGGTCGACGTGATGCGCCGGGTGCACGCGTTCGAGCTGCTCGAAGCTCGCCGCCGGCGCCTCGCGCCACTGCAGGCCGCGGAATTCCGGCGCCCCGAGTGCATCGAGCACCGCCTGCATGCGCGCGGCCCGCTCCGGATGCCCGCTGCCGGTGTCGTGCTCCGAGCAGTGCGGGTGCCAGAAGACCAGCGTGCCGCCGGCGCCGGGCGCCGGGTCTTGGGGCGTGCTTGACATGGTCTGCTCCTCCTGCGGATGCCGGCGCCTTCGAGCGGGCGCGATACGGCAAGCATATGTCGAGCGTAGGCCGACACCGGCGTGTAACGATTGACGCCGGTCA
>NZ_DAOLKE010000291.1:0-4415 GCF_035331805.1 Plasticicumulans sp.
GGCGAACGGTGCAGCTGCGAGACGATGACGCGCTCGGTGCCGTTGATCACGAAGGTGCCGTTCTCGGTCATGATCGGCACTTCGCCCATGTACACGCTTTCGGGCTCGATGACCTTCTTGATGGCCTTGTTATCGGACTCCTTGTCGAAGATCACCAGGCGCAGCTTCACGCGCAGCGGCTGCGCATAGGTCAGGCCGCGCAGCTGGCATTCGCGCACGTCGAACACCGGCTCGCCGAGCTCGTAACTGACGTATTCGAGCTGCGCGTTGCCGGAATAGCTGGTGATCGGGAACACCGACCGGAACGCCGCATGCAGCCCCACCTCCCTACGCGCTTCCGGCGGGAGATCGGCCTGAAGGAACTCGCGATACGAGTCGATCTGGATCTCGAGCAGGTACGGCACCTCAAGGATGCTCGGGCGCTTGCCGAAGTCCTTACGAATGCGCTTCTTTTCGGTGAAGGTGTAGGCCATCGGGGTTCCTCGTCAAAACGGGTTCGGGCACGGCCTGACGCGCGGGCCCATGCACCTTTCCGACCTATCGCGGAGCCGGACTTGTCCGGTGTCGGAGTATCCGCGCAGGCACCGTTGCAGCGGCGCCTAAACAGGGAAAGGCCGGCGGCGCAGTGGCGCCACCAGCCCGTCCCGGTCAGCCCCGCGCAAGCCGCCATCGGCCTGCGCGGGCTCGGTCGAGTACTTACTTGATCTCGACCTTGGCACCGGCCTCTTCCAGATCCTTCTTGATCTTCTCGGCATCGGCCTTGGCGATGGCTTCCTTGACGGTCGAGGGCACGCCTTCGACCAGGTCCTTCGCTTCCTTCAGGCCCAGACCGGTGATCGTGCGGATCACCTTGATGACGTTGACCTTGTTCTCGCCGAACGAGGTCATCACGACGTTGAACTCGGTCTGCTCCTCGACCGGTGCGGCAGCGGCAGCGGCAGCGGCCGGGGCGGCGGCAACGGCGGCAGCGGCGGAGACGCCAAACTTCTCTTCCATCGCCTTGATCAGATCGACGATCTCGATCACGGTCATGTTGGCGATGGTATCCAGCATTTCTTCCTTCGAAACGGCCATTTCGAATACTCCAGATCAGGAATTCGTGTTCGGTATACGGGGTGCGGGTACGAAACCGCCTCAGGCGGCCTCGGACTCGGCCTTCTGCACGCGGATCGCCTCGACGGTCCGGACCAGCTTGCCCGGAATCTCGTTGAGGGTGCGCGCAAACTTGTCGAGCGGCGCCTTCATGACCGCCATCAGCAGGCTGATGGCCTGGTCACGGGTCGGCATGCTGGCGAGCGCGTCGAGATCCTGCGGACCGAGCAGCTGGCCGCCGAAGGCGAGCGCCTTGACGATCAGCTTGTCGTTGTCCTTCTCCTTCAGGAACTCCTTGAAGACGCGCGCGGCGGCACCCGGGTCCTCTTCCGAGAACGCGAGCACCAGCGGCCCGACCAGCGACGGCGAGATGCACTCGAAATCGGTGCCCTGCACGGCGCGGCGCGCCAGCGTGTTCTTGACGACCCGCAGATAGACGCCGTTCTCACGCGCCTTGACGCGCAGGTTGGTCAGGCGCGCCACGGTGATGCCGCGGTATTCCGCAGCGATCAACGAGTGCGACCTGGCGGCAACCTCGGCGACTTCGGCGACGACGGCCTGCTTCTCTGCCAGATTCAAGCTCATGAACAACTACCCTCTGGAACGGCACGTCTGCAGCGACTGACCGCAGCGCTGCCCTGCGGCAGCCTCCGCGCCGTTCACGGCAACGGTAGAACCCAAAACCGGCCTCACCCCGCACGGGGTGCGATGCCGGCCCTCCCAACGGCAAGCCTGCTCCGGCGCATGGCCGGATGGGCGAGACCGTCTGCGCGGGCGCCGTCATCCGACGGTCATTAAGCCTTGCGGCACCAGCGGTCTTTGACGCCGGCCGGCAGCAAGCTGCCGGCCGCCCAAAGTTCGGGCGCGCCGGCGCGCGACTGGCGCACCGGCACGCAGGCGGCCCGATCAGGCCGCGGCAGTCACCGAAGCCACGTCCACGGCCAGGCCGGGGCCCATCGTGGTCGAGACCGTGACCTTCTTCATGTACACGCCCTTGGCGGCGGACGGCTTCATCTTGTTGAGGTCGGCGAGCAGGGCGGCGAGGTTCTCGCGCAGCTTCGCCGGCTCGAAGTCGACCTTGCCGAGCGTGCAGTGGATGATGCCGGCCTTGTCGGTGCGGTAGCGCACCTGACCGGCCTTGGCGTTGCGCACGGCGCCGGCGACGTCCGGGGTCACGGTGCCGACCTTCGGGTTCGGCATCAGGCCGCGCGGGCCGAGGATCTGGCCGAGCTGGCCGACGATGCGCATCGCATCCGGCGAGGCAATGACGACGTCGAAGTCGAGGTTGCCGCCCTTGACGCTCTCGGCGAGATCCTCGAAGCCGACGATGTCGGCGCCGGCCGCACGCGCCGCCTCGGCGTTCGCACCCTGCGTGAACACCGCGACGCGCACGGTCTTGCCGGTGCCGTTCGGCAGCACGGTCGAGCCGCGCACCACCTGGTCGGACTTGCGCGGATCGACGCCGAGGTTCACCGAGACGTCGATGGACTCACGGAACTTGGCGCTCGCGAGTTCCTTCAGGAACGAGAAGGCTTCCTCGGCCGCATAGACCTTGCCCGGAACGAGCTTGGCGCGGATCGCCTGCTGACGCTTGCTGAGCTTGGCCATGACTCAGACCCCCTCCACGTTGAGGCCCATCGACCGGGCGCTGCCGGCGAGCGTGCGCACCGCGGCGTCGATGCTGGCGGCGGTCAGGTCGGGCTGCTTGACCCTGGCGATCTCTTCGAGCTGCGCCCGGCTGATCGTGCCGACCTTCTTGGTGTTCGGATTCGAACTGCCCGAGGTGATGCCCGCGGCCTTCTTGATCAGATAGGTCGCCGGCGGCGTCTTCATGATGAACGTGAAGCTGCGGTCGCTGTAGACCGTGATCACGACCGGAATCGGCATGCCGACTTCCATGCCCTGGGTCTGGGCATTGAAGGTCTTGCAGAATTCCATGATGTTGACGCCGTGCTGACCGAGCGCCGGACCGATGGGCGGACTCGGATTCGCCTTGCCGGCGGCCACCTGCAGCTTCACGTACGCCGTGACTTTCTTGGCCATGCTTCATTCTCCCCGGGTGCAATCGCCTTGCGGCTCCCCGAATGACGAAAAAGGGAAACCGCCCGGAACACCGGCGATTTCCCGCGACGCGGATCAGGCTTTCTCGACCTGACCGAATTCCAGCTCGACCGGGGTCGAACGTCCGAAAATCAGCACGGCCACGCGCAGCCGGCTCTTCTCGTAATTGACCTCTTCGACGACGCCGTTGAAATCATTGAACGGCCCGTCGATGACGCGCACCACCTCACCGGGTTCGTACAGCACCTTCGGCCGCGGCTTGTCGACGCCTTCCTGCACGCGCTGCAGGATCGTCTGCGCCTCGCGCTCGGAAATCGCCGCCGGCTTTTCCGGCGTGCCGCCGATGAAGCCGAGCACCTTCGGCACGTTCTTGACCAGGTGCCAGCTCAGCTCGTCCATTTCCATCTGCACGAGCACGTAGCCCGGGAAGAACTTGCGCTCGCTCTTGCGGCGCTGCCCGTCCCGCATCTCGATGACTTCCTCGGTCGGCACCAGAATCTGACCGAAGTGATCCTGCAGCCCCTCGCGCTTGATGCGATCCTCGAGCGACTTGCGCACCTGATACTCGAAGCCCGAGTACGCCTGCACCACATACCAGCGCATTGCCATGATCAGGCTCCCTGTCCGGTCAGCACGCGCACGCCCCAGAGCAGCAGCATGTCGAGCAGCCACAGGAAGATGCCCATGACCGTGACCATCAGGAACACCGCAAGCGTCGTCTGCAGGGTCTCCTGACGCGTCGGCCAGACCACCTTGCGCAGTTCGACGCGCGAGTCGCGCAGATAGCCCAGCACCTCGGCACCGAGCCGGGTACGCACCGCGATCGCCACCGCCACCGCCACCGCGGCCAGCAGACCGACCACACGCACGGCCAGCAGCGCTTCCGCAAACCAGTAGAACGCGACCATGGCCGCGACGACGATGACGACGGCGACGCTCCAGAGCAGCGTGTCGTATCGGCCGGTTTCGGTTTCCGCTTCGGATTTGGAAGGATTCATTGCCGCACATCGCCACTAAAGCCGACGCGCACACCATCCGCTCGGGACGGGGTGCGCGTCGCTTGGGCTGCTTCTTGATGTATGGCAGGCCAGGAGGGTCTCGAACCCCCAACCTGCGGTTTTGGAGACCGCCGCTCTGCCAATTGAGCTACTGGCCTGTAACAGAAGCGGGAGTCTAAACCGACCCCCGCCGATCCGGCAAGGGTGCCGGCTTACTCCAGGACCTTGGCGACGACGCCGGCGCCGACGGTGCGACCGCCCTCG
>NZ_DAOLKE010000292.1:0-4411 GCF_035331805.1 Plasticicumulans sp.
CGCATATTCCGGAGAAGCATAACGCAGAGCGGATGAGTTCGCGTTCCGGCTGGATGCGCCACCTGCTGGAGGAAGGCAGCCACTTCGGCGCTTGACGACGGGCGTTGGCGGTTTGCGTTCATGGGTGTCGGGACACAGGCATCACCAGCCCGGAAGACGGTCGGTTCAAGGCTTCAGGGAGCCATGACACGGACTGTATCTTGAGCCTAATAATGTATATTATGTCAAATACGCTAGAGATGTCATGAAACCCGATTTTCCTCGATGCCGACGACCGGGATGCTGACGACCGGATCATGTTCCCCTTTCCACCAGGAGCACCCAGCTCACCTTCCGGTTGTTTTCGAGCCGCCTCCTGCTTTTTCGAACGCCTTCAACCCCTGTGCATCCGGTCGCCCCTTGCACTGCTCGGTCCGATGATCTTCCAGAGGCTGGAATCCATGTGGATGCGAATGTCGATGCAATGGCTGGTCTGCGTTGGATTTCTCTTGCTGACGTTGTATGTGTCTTGTCTAGAACTTGGGAGGATTTCTGAATTTCGGGTGATTAAAAATATGATGATATAATTTCACACCATCAAGTTCCTGCCGTAGGCTGTGCCCATGTCTGACCATCCGCCCGTCGATGCGGTCCTGCGTATCGAACTGCTGGAGCGATTCCGGCAACTGCATGAATCTCTGGATGCTCTGGCAACTGCCATCGAAGCTGACCAGGATCGGGCCGCGTGGCTGGATGAGGCACCGGTCACCGAAATCCGCACGCGCGCAGCGACGCTGATCCGGGATATCTGGTATGGCGATGAAGTCGAGGATGCTCGCATGACGGTGACCTCGATCGGGCTGATCGGCTGCTGCGCCGAAACGCTGACGCTCGCGCAGGCTGCAAATGCAGCCAAGGATGCCTTCAAGACCGTCGTGCTGCAGTTTCGCGGCAAGACCAGCGAACGTAACCGGGCACTGGCCGAGATGCTCGAAACCTGGCATGCCCGCGATCCCGATCTGGCCCGTGCCCTCAGCGCCGGCGGCATCGGTCGCGTGCATCTGGTCCAGGCGTACCGGCATGTGCCGGTGCTCGATGAAACACCGGTGCGGGTCGGTTTTTCCTATGCGAGCAGTGCGCGGGCAATCCGGGCGCTGACGCGCGATCAGGCACTGGAACTGGTCGAGGCCTTGCCGGACACACACGCCGCCCGCGCCGTGTACCGGCAGATGCTCAGCCAGTATCCGGACAGCGAGCGCTTTGCGCAGATGCGCAACCTGGCGCCGAATCTGGTCGCCAATCTCGTGTTCCGGGATGGTTATGGCGAGGAAGAACGCCTGCGGCGCGGCGTAATGGTGCGGGTCCGGACCGAGCAGGTACGCCGCAAGCTGCTGCACGTGCATCTGCCGATCCTGTTCCCGCTCGCAGCAGGCGCTCCCCTGCCCGCTCACCCGGCCCGCGGCCCGCAGGTTCGCAGCGCTGCCAGCCGCCTGCTGCGCTCGGACCGGCGCATCGACGGTCCGCCGCTGATCCCGGCGCTGCGGCTGTACCGGTATCGCGAGCCGGACTGAGCACCGGTCGTGTCGATCAGTCGTGCCAGACCATGCCGGCGTCAGTGCGGACGGAACTGCGCCGGGTCGAGACCCAGCTTGCGCATGCGGGCGCGAAGCGTGTGCGGATTGATGCCGAGCAGCAGTGCCGCGCCATGGCGACCTTCGAGGCGGCCATGCGTCATCTCCAGTGCGCGGGCGATGTGGGAGCGCATCGCCTCGTCGAGTGTCGTCAGTGTCCCGGGCGCACCGGCCATCGGGACAGGAGACGGGGACAGGCCGGCAGCGACCGGCTGCAGCAGGGCCTGCACCCGCGGTGCGCCCAGCGCAGTGGCCACATCCAGCGACCGCCCTTCGCCGAGCAGCAGGGCCCGATCGATGACGGCGGCGAATTCCCGGACATTGCCGGGCCAGTCATAGGCGCTCAGCAGGGCGACATCGGTCCCGGTCGGCTGCACGACCGGAAAGCCAAAGCGGTGCGCGGCGCGGCGGGCGAAATGGGCCGCCAGATCGGCGAAGTCCGCCTTGCGCTCCCGCAAGGGCGGCAGCAGCACCGGAAACGTTGCGAGCCGGTACCAGAGATCTTCGCGAAAGCGCCCCGCCAGCACCATGGAAGGCAGATCGCGATGCGTGGCGGCGACCACGCGCACGTTGACGTGCAGCGGGGTTTCACTGCCGATGCGGTTCAGCGTGCCGTCCTGCAGCACGCGCAGCAGGCGTACCTGCGCGGCGAGCGGCAGTTCGCCGATCTCGTCCAGGAACAGCGTGCCGCGATCCGCCTGCTCGAACCAGCCACGCCGGGCTGCAGCAGCGCCGGTGAAGGCGCCACGTTCGTGTCCGAACAGCTCGGTATCGATCAGATCCGGCGGCAGCGCCCCGCAGTTGACGCGCACGAAGGCCTGGCCGGTGCGCGGCGAGCCCTGGTGGATCGCACGGGCGATGACCTCCTTGCCCGAGCCGGTCTCGCCGAGGATCAGCACCGGCACATCGGTCGCCGCCACCATGCGCACGCGCTCCAGCACCGGCCGCAGCCCGCCATCTGCGCCGACGATGGTTTCCGTGCTGCGCACCGGCTCGCGGTCGCGCAGCTGGCTGACGAGTTCGTGCAGCCCGCTCAGTTCGCTGCGCACGTCCTGCCAGTCGAGCAAGGTGCGCAAACCCGCCGCGATGCGCGCCAGACAGCCCCGCAGGCCGGGTCCGATCCCGGCTCCCGCCCGCAGATGCAGCAGCGCCAGCGCACTGTGTTCTCCGGCAGAGCCGGCCAGTCCCAGTGCAGCCATCGGCCCCGCGCCGGACACGAGATCGGCGCGCGAGGCCGACAGCGTCGGCAGGGCCTTGAGCCAGCGCGGCCGGCTGCGGCCGTTGGTCGTTTCGATCGTCGAGGCGGCACACCAGCTCGTCAGTGCACTGAGCTCGGCAGCCGGCAGCGGGCAGCGCGAGGAACGGGTTTCGTCCGCAGCCTCACAGCGCCAGCCACGCAGCTGCTGATTGCCGGCATCGGGAATCAGCAGCTCCAGCGCGGTGACCGGCAGGGCCCGGCCCAGGATGCGCGTGATGTCCGGCAGCACGACATCCAGCCGTCCGGCCGCCGCCGGGCGGGCGACGAACTGCCAGAGGTCGAGCAAGGCCAGCAAGAGGGCTTGCGTCGGTTCATCGGAAGGATGAGGTTCGAGCATATTTGACGGATATATCAGTAAATAAGATAGATACCAGAATATATGACGGATAAAACAGCATGAATATTCATATGGAATATTTTGTTTTGGAAAACCCATCATCGAGTTATTAAAAATCGCGAAGTCGGCACGCCGTTTGCTCATCCCACCGTACCCGCTCTTTCCGCTTCGTACGGTGATCCATGACTCTCCTGCCCTTGCGCGCCGCCCTGTTCGGCTGGCTGTCGGCCTGCTGCCTCGCCGGCAGCGGCAACGTGAATGCCGCCGATCTCGAACTGCTGAATGTTTCCTACGATCCGACGCGCGAGCTGTATCAGGCCTATAACGCCGCCTTCGTGCGCGAGTGGCAGGCCGGGCATCCGGGCGACACGCTGACGATCCGCCAGTCCCATGGCGGTTCCGGCAAGCAGGCGCGCTCGGTCATCGACGGGCTCGCCGCCGATGTCGTGACGCTGGCCCTGGCCGGTGACATCGACGCCGTGGCCAGATCGGGCCTGATCGCCGGCGACTGGCAGAAGCGCCTGCCGCACGCCAGCACGCCGTACTACTCGACGATCGTGTTCCTGGTGCGCAAGGGCAACCCGAAGGGCCTGAAGGACTGGGGCGATCTGGCACGGCCCGGGGTGGCGGTGATCACGCCGAATCCGAAGACCTCCGGCGGTGCCCGCTGGAACTACCTGGCGCTGTGGGGCTGGGCACTCCGGCAGCCCGGCGGCAGCGAGGACTCGGCCCGGGCCCTGCTCGAAAAGGTCTTCCGCAACGTGCCCGTGCTCGACACCGGCGCCCGCGGCTCGACGACGACCTTCGTGCAGCGTGGCATCGGCGACGTGCTGCTCGCCTGGGAGAACGAAGCCCTGCTGGCGCTGAAGGAATACGGCAGCGACGCCTTCGAGATCGTTGTGCCGAAGACCAGCATCCGGGCCGAGCCGCCGGTGGCGGTCGTCGACAAGGTCGTCGAACGACGCGGCACGCAGGCGCTCGCCGATGCCTACCTGCGCGGGCTCTACGAGCCGGCCGCCCAGCGCATCGCGGCCGAGCATGGCTACCGGCCCACCGATGCGGCGGTCGCCGCCGAATTCCGCGCCCGCTTCCCGCAGATCGAGCTGTTCGGCATCGACGACTTCGGCGGCTGGAGCGCCGTGCAGAGCAAGCACTTCGCCGATGGCGGCGAGTTCGACCGTCTCTACCAGCCCGGCAGCCGCTGAC
>NZ_DAOLKE010000293.1:0-4408 GCF_035331805.1 Plasticicumulans sp.
ACTGCCTGAGCCGCAGCGATCATCCGCGCTCGCGGCCGCCGTCCGGCCTCAGAGCGGATGATCGCTGCGGCTCAGGCAGTGCCCGCAGGCGCAGTCCGGGTCGTGGCCACCGGCGGCCCCGCTGGCCTCGGCCAGCAGCCGGGCGGCGAAGGCATCGGGGTCGAGCGCGCGTGACCACAGCCAGCCCTGGGCGGACTCGCAGCCGAATCCGGCGAGGAAGTCGCGCTGCGCGGCGGTCTCGACGCCTTCGGCGACGGTTTCGAGGCGCAGGCTCTGCGCCAGATGCACGATCGCGCGCGCGATCGCCGCGTCGCTGGCATCGTCGGGCAGGCCGCTGACGAAGGAGCGGTCGATCTTCAGGCGCTGGATCGGGAAGTGCTTCAGGTAGGCAAGGCTCGAATAGCCGGTGCCGAAGTCGTCGATGGCGATGCTGACCCCGTGCGCGCGCAGCGCCTCCAGCGTCGTGCGCGCGGCCGTGGCGTCCTCCATCAGGCAGCCTTCGGTGATCTCCAGCTCCAGCCAGCCCGGCTCCAGCCCGCTCGCCGCCAGCGCCGCGGCGACGCTCGCGCCCAGGCCCGGGGAGCGGAACTGCACGGCCGAGACGTTCACCGACAGCCGCACCGGCGGCAGGCCGGCATCGAGCCATTCCCGCGCCTGCCGGCAGGCCGATTCCAGCACCCAGGCGCCGATCGGCACGATCAGCCCGCAGTCCTCGGCCACCGCGATGAAGTCCGCCGGCGCGATCTCGCCGCGCTCGGAGTGACGCCAGCGCAGCAGCGCCTCGGCACCGAGCGTGCGCCCGCTCGCCACCTCGACCTGCGGCTGGAATTCGAGGCGCAGCTCGCCGCGTTCGAGCACGCGGCGCAGCGCGTTCTCGAGCCAGATGCGCGCATCGTTGGCGGTGTTCATCGCCGGCGTGAAGTACTGGCACTGGTTGCGACCGGCGTGCTTGGCATGAAACATCGCCGTGTCGGCGTGGCGCACCAGGGTTTCGGCGTCGTGACCGTCCTCCGGATACACGGCGATGCCGACGCTGCCGGTCACGTACAGCTCGTGCTCGCCGACCTGCACCGACTCGCAGATCGCCGCCAGCAGCTTGCGCCCGACGCGCCCGGCATCGGCCGGGTCATCGAGTCCGGGCAGCAGCACGATGAACTCATCGCCCCCCGAACGCCCGAGGGTGTCGGATTCGCGCAATACCCCGGTCAGCCGGCAGGCGAGTTCGCGCAGCAGCGCATCGCCGACCGGGTGGCCGCAGGTGTCGTTGATGATCTTGAAGCGGTCGAGATCGAGGAACAGCAGCCCCACCCGTCCGCTGCGCCGTGCCGCGAACGCCACGGCCTGCTGCAGCCGGTCTTCGAGCAGCCGGCGGTTCGGCAGCCCGGTCAGGAAGTCATGCTGCGCGAGGTGGCGGATGCGCGCCTCGGCGGCCTTGCGCTCGCTGATGTCGGTGAAGATCGCGACGGTATGCGTGGTCCGGCCCTCCGGATCGCGCACCGCCGACATCGACAGCCACTGCGGGTACGGCGAGCCGTCGCAGCGGCGGCTCCAGAGCTCGCCCTTCCAGGCTCCGCCGGTGGCGAGCGCCTGCAGGCAGGCAGCCAGGGCGTCCGGATCGTCGTCGCTGCCGAGCAGGCGTTCGAGCGGCTGGCCGGGCAGTTCCGCCGCCGGGTAGCCGGTGATGGCGGCGCAGGCGCGGTTCAGCGACACGATGCGCTGCTGTTCGTCGGCGATGAAGATCGCCTCGCCGCTGCCCTCGAACACCTGCGCGGCCAGCCGCAGCCCGGCCTCGGCGCGCCGGCGCTCGGTCACGTCGGTCACGAGCATCAGCCAGGCCTCGCGTGCGCTCCAGACCAGCGCGTGCGCGACCCACTCGACCTCGATCGGCCGGCCGTCGGCGCACCGGTGCCGCGCGAGCCCCTGACAGCGCGCCGGCTCCCCGGGTTCGCGATCCGCGGCATCCGGCAGTCCGGACGGCGCCCCGGCACTTGCGTGCAGATCGGGCAGCGCCATCTGCAGGAAGCGCTCGCGCGCATGGCCGTAGGCATCGAGCGCCGCCTGGTTGACGGCGAGAAAACCGAGCGTGCCGGCCTCGACCACCCACATCGGCTGCGGGCTGGCCTCGAACAGCTCGCGGTAGCGGCTCTCGCTCTCGGCCAGCCGCGCCTGCGCGCGCGCGCGCTCCTCGGCGAGCTGCTGGCCATCGAGCGCGTGGCCGATCTCCTCGGCCATCGCCGCCAGCAGGCCGATGCGCTCGGGCGTGAAGAAGCCGGCCTCGGTGGCGTAGACGGTCAGCACGCCGCTGATGCATCCACCCTCGCGCAGCGGGAACACGCCGGCCGAGCACAGCCCGTACTTGCCGGCGAGCACGGCCGCACGCTGCAGGCCGAGGCGTCCGAGCATCGCCAGCAGATCGTTCTCGACGCTCGGTGCTCCGCGGCGCATGGCTTCGGCGACCGGACCGACGGCGTCCGGACCGGCCGGGAAGACCTGCAGCTGATGCAGGTAATCGCCGGCCGTGCCGCTGAACACCTGCGGGCGCACGCAGGCGGCCGCGGCATCGAGCGTGCCGATCCACGCGAAGCAGAGTCCGCCGTGGTCGGTGGCGATGCGGCAGACCTGCGCGTACAGCTCGGCCCGGCTGCGCACGCGCATCACGGCGCGGCCGGTCTCGCTCAGCGCCGCGTACAGCTCGGTGAGCTGGCGGATGCGGCGCTCGTCGTGCTTGCGCGCGCTCAGGTCGCGCACCGTCGCCAGCGTGCCGCCGGCGCGCCCGGCGGCATCGGGCAGCGCGCAGTGCAGGATCTCGTAGCAGAGCGCTCCCTGCGCACCCGGCAGATCGATCTCGTGCGTGACGATGTCGCGGCTGCCGAGCGCGCGCAGGCGTGCCGTCTCGCAGCTGGCCGCGACCGCCGGCGGCAGGCCGAGCTCGAACAGCGTGCGCCCGTGCGCGGCGACGGCCTTCAGCCCGAGCAGGTCGAGGCCGTTGCGGCTGATGTAGCGGCAGCGCCCGTCGGCATCGAACAGGAAGAACAGGTCCGGACAGGCCGACAGCACGGTGTCGAAGGTGCGCAGCTGCGCGGCGAGTTCCGAATACAGCCGCACGCGCTCGGCCTCGGCAGCCTCGACGCGCGCGAGCGTGCTGCGGATCAGCGCGTACAGCAGCAGCGCCGTGACCCCGACGAACAGCCAGCCCTTGTACATCGACAGCCGCGTCAGCCACGCCCGGTCCGGCGCCAGCGCCTCGGCGGCGATGTCGGAGAACAGGATCCAGATGGCGGCGAAGGCCGCATAGATCAGCGCGATGCGCAGCGCATCGCGGCGGGACGGAGTCATCGGCGCAGACCGGTGGCGGCTCGGGAGCGATCGGCCCGCCACGGAACCGTGCCGATCGGCGGACGCGGCCAGTCTATCCAAGCCGCATTGCCGCATACGCAGGCGCCACAGCTTGCGACATCCGGCTCGACCGGCCGGCGCGCAGCGCCCGGCAGACGCCTCGGTGGACCCGGATGGCCCGGCGGCTCAGGATGGACCGATCCCCGCCGCCGGCACGCAGCGCGCTGCCGCAAGCCCCGGCCGGGACGCCGCCACCGCCACCGGAGCGCCGCCGATGACCGACACCCCGCCCCCGCCCGTCACTCCCAACCCGTGGACGGCGCTGCGCCGGCACACCGATGCGCGCATCGCGCTCGGGCGCGCCGGCCTCAGCCTGCCGAGCGCCGCGCATCTGGCCTTCCAGCTCGACCACGCCCGCGCCCGCGACGCCGTGCATCTGCCGCTCGAGCGTGCCGCCCTGCACGCGGCGCTGGCGCAGGCGAGCGGACTCGAAGTCCTGGACCTGCACTCGGCCGCCGCCGACCGCCTCGAATACCTGCAGCGCCCCGACCTCGGCCGCCGGCTCGACGAAGCCTCGCGCGCGCTGCTCGCCGCCCGGCCGGTCACGGCCTGCGACGTGGGCTTCGTGATCGCCGATGGCCTCTCCGCGCGCGCCGTGCACGAGCACGCCGCGGCGCTGCTGACTGCGCTGCTGCCAAGACTGGACGGCTGGACGCCCGGGCCGCTGGCGCTGGTCGAGCAGGGGCGCGTCGCGATCGGCGACGAGATCGGCGCCGCACTCGGGGCGCGCCTGGTCGTCGTGCTGATCGGCGAACGCCCGGGCCTGAGCTCCCCCGACAGCCTCGGCCTGTATCTCACCTGGTCACCCCGCCCCGGCCGCAGCGACGCCGAGCGCAACTGCATCAGCAACGTCCGCCCCGCCGGCCTGCCGTACCCGGCCGCCGCACACCGCCTCGCCCACCTGATGAACGAGGCCCGCCGCCGGAGCCTGAGCGGCGTCGGACTGAAGGACGACAGCGAGATTGCGCGGCTGCCGGGCGGCGCGGGCGCGGGGCGCAACTTTCTGCTCGGG
>NZ_DAOLKE010000294.1:0-4359 GCF_035331805.1 Plasticicumulans sp.
GGCCGGCCGGCGTGTCCCATGCGAGCGAACCGGCGAGCCCGCCGCTCACCGCCAGCGCCCCGCAGAGGCTCGCCCCGAGCGCCATGCCCTCGGGGCTGCGCGCCCAGCGTCGGGCCGCGGCCGGCGGGATGATCAGCAGCGAGGTGATCAGCAGCACGCCGACCACCTTCATCGCCACCGCGACCACCAGCGCGATCAGCAGCAGGAACACCAGCCGCACCGCGGCGACCGGCACGCCCTCGACGCGGGCGAGTTCCTCGTGCACGGTCATCGCCAGCAGCGGTCGCCAGATCAGCGCCAGCACGCCGAGCGCGAGTGCGCCGCCGGCCCAGATCCACGCCAGCTCCCCCGGCGCGATCGCGAGGATGTCGCCGAACAGCCAGGCGTTGAGATCGATGCGCACCTGCTCCAGAAACGCCGCCGCCACCAGCCCGAGCGACAGCGCCGTGTGCGCGAGGATGCCGAGCACGGTGTCGCCCGGCAGGCGCTTCTGCTGCTGCAGCGCGAGCAGCAGCAAGGCCAGCAGCACGCCGGTCAGCAGCACGCCGAAGCCTTCGCCGATGCCGGCCAGCACGCCGAGCACGACGCCGAGCAGGCCGGCATGCGCGAGCGTGTCGCCGAAGTAGGCCATGCGCCGCCAGACCACGAAGCTGCCGAGCGGCCCGGCCGCGAGCGCCACGCCCAGACCGCCGGCCAGCGCCCGCCACAGGAAGTCATCGAGTCCGAACGCGCTCACGACGGCGCCTCGCTGCGCGCCGCTGCGGGGGCTGCGGGCGCTGCAGGAACCGGCGATGCGGCGGGCCCGTGCGGGTGCGGATCGCCGTGCAGGTCGTGCGTGTGGTCGTGGTGATGGTGGTAGACGGCCAGGTGCGCGGCGCCGTCGCGGCCGAACAGCGCGCGGTAGGCCGGGTCGCGGCTGACCGTTTCCGGATGGCCTTCGCAGCAGACGTGGCGGTTGAGGCACAGCACGCGGTCGGTCGCGGCCATGACCAGGTGCAGATCGTGCGAAACCATCAGGATGCCGCAGCCACGACGCTCGCGCAGGCTGCGGATCAGGTCGTAGAGCGCGTACTGGCCGGCGACATCGACGCCCTGCACCGGCTCGTCGAGCACCAGCAGGCGCGGTTCGCGCAGCAGCGCGCGCGCAAGCAGCGCCCGCTGCAGCTCGCCGCCCGAGATGCCCTGCACCGGACTGTCGATGACGTGCCCGGCGCCGGTCTCATCGAGCGCGGCCTGCACCTGCGCGCGGCCCGTGCGCGTGCCGAGCGTCAGGAAGCGCGCGACCGACAGCGGCAGGGTTTCCGGCAGCGTCAGGCGCTGCGGCACGAAGCCGATGGTCAGCCCCGGCCGCCGCCACACCGTGCCGGCCTCGGGCGGGCGCAGCCCGAGCGCGATGCGCACCAGCGTCGACTTGCCGGCCCCGTTCGGGCCGACCAGCGTCAGGATCTCGCCCTCGGCGAGCTTCAGCGACACGCCTTCGAGAATCACCCGCCCGCTGCTGCCGCGTGCATGCACGCCGGCCAGATACAGCAGCGGCTTCACGCCGACGGCCCGGCGGGCAGGCGCAGGCAGGCGGCGCAGCGCCCGAGCACCTCGACGGTCTGGGCGCTGACCGCGAAGCGCACGGCCGCGGCCTCCTCGACGATGGTCGCCTCGACGCGCGCGCTGTTGAGTTCACCGACCCGGCCGCAGGCTTCGCAGATCAGGAACTGCCCGCCGTGGCGCTCGGCCGGATCGCAGCAGGCGACGAAGGCGTTCAGCGAGGCCAGCCGGTGCACCAGCCCCTGTTCGAGCAGGAAGTCGAGCGTGCGGTAGACGGTCGGCGGCGCGCCGCTGCGGCCCTCGCTGCGCAGCTGATCGAGGATCGCGTAGGCGCCGATCGGCCGTTCGGCCGCACAGATGATGCGCAGCACGCTGCGGCGCAGCTCGGTGAGGTTCTGGCCGCGCGTCGCGCACAGCTGCTCGGCCGCGGCGATCGCGGCACTCGGGGAATGGTCGTGCGGGGCTTCGGCGGGCATGCGGGCGATCCGGGCGCGGGTGGCGGCAGGGGATGTTATACAGTAACGTAACTGTATAACGTCTCCATCGGGGAGCCGGGAGCATCCGCGCCATGCATCGCACCGTCAAGTCCCTCGCCGCCGCCGTCCTGCTCGCGCTCGCCACCGGCAGCGCGGTCGCCGCGCCGGCCGTCGTCGTCACGATCAAGCCCGTGCACGCGCTGGTCGCCGCCGTCATGGCCGGCACCGGTGCCGAGCCGAAGCTGCTGGTCAGCGGCCGGGCCTCCGAGCACGACTTCGCGCTGAAACCCTCGGATGCCCGCGCGATCGCGAAGGCCGACGTGGTGTTCCGCGTCTCGGACCAGCTCGAAGGCTTCATGCGCCGGCCGCTGGCCGCGGCGCCGCGCGTGCTCGATGTCGAGCTGATCGACACCCCCGGCCTCGTGAAGCTCGCGCCGCGCGAGGGCGGCGTCTGGGAGGCGCATGTGCATGGCGATCACGACGGGCATGACGACGAGGGCCACGACCACGAAGGCCATGACCACGAGGGCGCCGACCACGAGGGCGGCGTCGAACCGCACATCTGGCTCGATCCGCGCAACGCCCGCACCATGACGGCCCGCATCGCCGAAGTCCTGATCAGCCGCGACGGCGCCAACGCCGCGACCTACCGCGCCAACGCCGCAAAGCTCGATGCCGGACTCGCTGCCCTCGATGCCGGCCTCGCGCAGCAGCTCGCCCCGCTCGCCGGCAAGCCCTTCATCGTGTTCCACGACGCCTACCAGTACTTCGAGCACCGCTACGGCCTCACCGCGGTCGGCTCGATCACGGTCAGCCCCGAACGCAAGCCCTCGGCGCAGCGCATCCAGGCCGTGCGCGACAAGATCCGCGAGACCGGCGCCCGCTGCGTGTTCGCCGAACCGCAGTTCGATTCGGCGCTGGTGGCGACGCTGACCGAGGGCACCGGTGCGCGCGCCGGCTCGCTCGATCCGACCGGTGCCGACGGCGTGCCGGCCGGGCCGGATGCGTATGCGCAGGTGCTGCGCCGGCTCGCCGAAAACCTCGGCGCCTGCCTCGGCGGCTGAAACCCGGCCGGCCCTCGCGGCGCGCCGGCCGGTCATCGCTCCGCCTGCCCCGGTTCCGGCCGCGCGCTCCTGCGCTTCCCTGCCATCCCGGCCGCGACCGCGCGCCGCTGCCGGCGCCACCTATGCTCGCGGCTCTCCCCCCGTCGAGCGCGAGGTGCCGCCGGCATGAACGCTGCGCAGCCGCTGCATTTTCCCGATCGTCCCCTGCGCGTGAACCCGCCCGGCACCGGTGCTGCGGCCGGTTTCGGCACGCTGCTCTGGGCGCTGCTGATCTGTGCCGGCATCGGCTGGCTGGTGCTGCCGCCGGTGCGCGACCTGATCGACGACTATTCGCTCAGCGGCTCGCTGCAGCCGGTCGCGCACAGCAGCGTCGAAGGCCGCTGCTCCTACTGGGCCGGCCTGATCGTGCGCTGCGACGCCACGCTCGGCGCGCCGGCTCCCGGCGGCGGGCGCTACAGCCGCAAGGTCGATTACTTCTTCGTCGAACCGCTGCACACCGGCGACTGGACCGTCACCGTCGTCGCCGATCCGGCCCGCCCGGCGCTGCTCACCACCGACCTCGCGCTTGCGAAGCTCGCGAACCGCAGCTGGACGCTCGGCATCCTCGGCCCGTTCTTCCTGTTCGGTGCACTGGCGGCGCTGTTCGGCGCGCGCGGCACGCTCGGCGACCGGCGGGCGCTGAAGCAGGCGCTGTCGGACCGCGTGCTGCGCCCGGTGCCGCTGCGCATGGAGCACTACGCCGCCGGCCGCTGGACGCTGAGCGCGCCCGATGGCAGCACGCGGCTCTGGACCGTGCCGGGCAACGCGCGCCCGATCGTCCTCGCGCCGCCGCAGCCGCTGGTGCTCGGCGTCACGCCGGCCGACGGCGGCGGCCCGGCGATGCCGCTCGACGATGGCCTGCGCTGGCTCGGCCTGCGCCGCGACGAGCGCCGGCTACTGCTGAGCGACCTCGGCTCGAAACGCGAACTGCGCGCCCGGCTCCGCGTCCTCGCCGATCTCGGCCCGGCCCAGGAAGCCGCAAGATTCACCCGCTCGGCCCGGCGCACGGCCCTGATCGGCCTGCTGCTGGCGCTGGTTGCCGGCGCCGCGGCGGCGGTGGTCTGGGGCGGCATCGTGCCGGGCATGTCGGAGCAATCCGGCCTCTACGTGCCGGCGCTGGTGGTGATGGGCGTCTGCGGCGCGATCGGCGGCGGCCTGCTGCTCGGCAGTCTCGGGCTGGTGCTAAGAGCAAGGGCGCAGGCGGGGTTGTTGCGGTGAGGGGATTCAACTACACAAGC
>NZ_DAOLKE010000295.1:0-1362 GCF_035331805.1 Plasticicumulans sp.
GGCGCCGGTGCCGCTGTGGCTGCATCCGGCGCCGCCGCGCCCGCAGTCGAAGCTGACACGGCCGCTCGCCGATCCACCGGCCGAGGCCGCCAGCGGTCACACCGGGCCGGACGATGCCGCACGCAAGCATCAGGCCGAGCGCGTCGATGATCCCGACGGCAAGCGCGGGCTGCTGGCCTTCCGGCTCGAATCGATGTTCTCGTGGACCGAGTACGTGAAGGTCGATCGCTGCGACGACGACAGTGAGGACGACCAGGCCCGCAGCAACGCCGATGACCTGCGCGTGCTGAGCGTCGCGCGCGGCAAGGCGCCGGCGACGAAGCTCAGGTTCGATCTCGACCTGCCCTCGGCCGGGCAGGACGACATCCCGCTCGGCGACGGCATCCCGGTGCCGGAGTGGGACTGGAAGCGCGGCGTGCTGCTGCCCGATCACTGCCGCGTGCAGCTGATGCTGCCGCGCGGCGCCGTGCCGGCCGAACTGCCGGCGCACCTGCGCGTCACCGCCCGGCGGCTGCGCGCGCAGTTCGAGCAGCTGCGCCCGGTGCGCAGCTGGCTGCGCGGCCTGCCGGATGGCGCCGACATCGACCTCGACGCCTGGCTCGCGCACCGCGCCGAGCGCATGAACGGTACGGCGAGCGGCGACGTGCGCCTGTACCGCGACTTCCGCGGCGGCGTGCGCGATCTCGCCTGCCTGCTGCTCGCCGACCTGTCGCTGTCGACCGATGCCTGGGTCGGCGAGCACGGCCGCGTCATCGACGTGATCCGCGACGCGCTGCACCTGTTCGCCGAGGCGCTGGCCGCGACCGGCGACCGCTACGCGCTCTACGGCTTCTCGTCGCGCCGGCGCGATCACGTGCGCCTGCTGGCGCTGAAGGCTTTCGACGAGCGCCACGACGCCGGCATCCGCGGGCGCATCGCCGCGATCCGCCCCGGCTACTACACGCGCATGGGCGCGGCGATCCGCCACGCGACGACGCTGCTCGGCCGCGAACCGGCGAGCCGGCGCATCCTGATCCTGCTCACCGACGGCAAGCCGAACGACCTCGACCGCTACGAAGGCCGCTGGGGCATCGAGGACACGCGCGCGGCGATCCGCGAGGCGCGCGAGGCCGGCCTGCAGCCGTTCTGCGTGACCATCGACGAGCAGGCCCACGACTACCTGCCGTACCTGTTCGGCACGCAGGGCTGGGTGCTGATCCGCAAGCCCGCCGAACTGCCGCGCGAACTGCCGCTGCTGTATGCGCGGCTGACGGGGTGAGCGGGGCGGTTCACAGGAAAGCCCGGCAGGCACGCATCTGCTGCGCTTTTCTGCGCGCCATCGGCGCACCCATGCGCGTCATCGGCACTTCCATCCGCGTCATC
>NZ_DAOLKE010000295.1:1462-4351 GCF_035331805.1 Plasticicumulans sp.
CGCGTCATCCGCAAGCCGCCGGGACGGCTTCGGCGGTGGCGGCCGGTCGGACGGGGGGATCCGCGCCGGATCGGCATCCGGACGACCATCGGGATCGGTGCGTGCCGGGGCGCCTGCGCGGTCCGTGCCGGCTGCTCCGCCTGCATCGGCAGCCTCGGTGCGAGGCCGCACACCCGCTTGCACGCGCGCTCAGGAAGCCTGAGCGGGCTCCGGGGGCGAGCCGACGACCGGCTCGTGGCGTCGCGCGCACGCGCTACAGTGCTCCATCCCCCCTCACCGGAACCCCGCCGTGGACCAGACCGAAGCCGTTGCCGCGCTCGGCGCCCTCGCGCAGGACAGCCGCCTCGCCATCTTCCGCCTGCTGGTGCAGGCCGGTCCGCCCGGATTGCCGGCCGGACAGATCGGTGAACGGCTCGGACTGGCGCCGGCAACACTGTCGTTTCACCTGAAGACGCTGCGCGCCGCCGGGCTGGTCGAGCAGCGCCGCGACGGCCGCTCGCTGATCTATGCCGCCGACTTCGCGCGCATGCAGGCCCTGCTCGGCTACCTGACCGAACACTGCTGCCAGGACGACCCGGGCGTCTGCGGGCTGGCCGCGCCGACGAATGAGGACTGCGGCTGCGGCGGATGACGGGGGAAAGCCGCAGTACGCGCGCGGTTCGCTGCGGCTTGCCTCGCCGGCAGGCGGCGACCGGTTTTCCGCAACACGGAAGTTGCAGCATGGCAGGCTGAGGATTTTGATATTTCCATAAACATGGAAATATAATCGCTGCATCCACCCCCGGAGCCTGCCCATGAGCCCCACGCCCGCCGCTCACGTCCATCACGTGCTGTTCCTCTGCACCGGCAACTCGGCCCGCAGCATCCTCGCCGAGGCGCTGCTCAATCACTGGGGCGGGGGACGCTTCCGGGCGTACAGCGCCGGCAGCTTCCCGGTCGGGCGCGTCAATCCGCGCGCGCTGGCGCTGCTCGAACATCTGGGGATGCCGACCGAAGGGCTGCGCTCGAAGTCCTGGGACGAGTTCGCCGGGCCGGAGGCGCCGGCGCTCGATTTCGTGTTCACGGTCTGCGATGCGGCGGCCGGCGAAGTCTGCCCGATCTGGCCGGGGCATCCGGTCACCGCGCACTGGGGCGTGGCCGACCCGGCGGCGGTCGAGGGCAGCGAGACCGAACAGATGGCGGCCTTCCGCGAGGCGTTCCGGGTGCTCGAAAACCGCATCAAGGCCTTCACGGCCCTGCGCCCCGAGGCCCTCGACCGGCTGGCACTGAAGCAGCAGGTCGATGCGATCGGGCGCCAGGGCTGATACCGATCCCGCGGCCAGGGCGCGCAGAGCCCCGGCGTTCATCGGGCTGCAAAGTCCGTCCACCGATTCCTTCCCCACCCCCGGAGCCACCGCCATGAAACGCTTCCATGTCCATCTCGCCGTCGAGGATCTCGCCGCCTCGGTGCGCTTCTACACCGCGCTGTTCGGCTGCGGGCCGGGCGTGCTCAAGGACGATTACGCGAAGTGGATGCTGGAGGACCCGCGCGTGAACTTCGCGATCAGCGCCCGCGGCCGGGCGGTCGGGCTCGATCATCTCGGCTTCCAGGTCGGCGATGCCGAAGAGCTTGCCGCGGCGTACGCGCAGCTCGCGCAGGCCGGGGCGCCGGTCATTGAGCAGGCCGGCACGACCTGCTGCTATGCGAAGTCCGACAAGCAGTGGGTGCACGATCCGCAGGGCATCGCCTGGGAGACCTTCCTGACGCTCGGCGAGGCGACGCACTACGGCGCCGACCTGCCGGCGACCGCGACTGCCTGCTGCGCACCGCCGGCAGCCCCGGCGAAGCCGGTTGCGATCGCGGTCGTGGCCGGGGCGCCGGAAGGCGGCTGCTGCACGCCGAAGGCCGGCAGCGGCTCCGGCTCCGCTTCCGGCTGCTGCTGACGGGGGTGTGCGCATGGCTTCCGTCTCCCGCCGCCTGTCGTTCCTCGATCGCTGGCTGACGCTGTGGATCTTCGCGGCGATGGCGATCGGCGTGGCCTGGGGGCATTTCTTCCCCGGCATCGCCGGCTTCTGGCAGGGCCTGTCGAGCGGCACGACCAGCTGGCCGATCGCGATCGGGCTGATCGTCATGATGTATCCGCCGCTCGCGCGCGTGCGCTACGAGGCGCTGCCGCAGGTGTTCCGCAACACGCGCGTGCTGCTGCTGTCGCTGCTGCAGAACTGGGTGATCGGGCCGCTGCTGATGTTCGCGCTCGCCGTGCTGCTGCTGCCGGATCAGCCGCATTACATGGCCGGGCTGATCCTGATCGGGCTGGCGCGCTGCATCGCGATGGTCATCGTCTGGAATGAGCTCGCGCGTGGCGACACCGAGTACTGCGCCGGGCTGGTGGCCTTCAACGCGCTGTTCCAGGTGCTGTTCTTCCCGGTGTATGCGTGGCTGTTCCTGAGCGTGCTGCCGGGCTGGCTCGGACTTGAAACCTTCAAGGTCGAAGTCTCGATCGGCGAGGTGGCGTGGACGGTGTTCGTGTATCTCGGCATTCCGTTTCTCGCCGGTTTCGTGACGCGGCTGGTGTTGCGCCGGATGAAGGGCGATGACTGGTACCGGACGGTGTTCGTGCCGCGCATCTCGCCGCTGACGCTGATCGCGCTGCTGTTCACGATCCTCGTGATGTTTTCGCTGAAGGGCGAACTGATCGTGCGCCTGCCGCTCGACGTACTGCGCATCGCCGTGCCGCTGGCGATCTATTTCGTCGCGATGTTCCTGCTGAGCTTCGCGCTCGGACGACGCTACGGCGCGCCCTACGGCCAGACCGCGACGCTGTCGTTCACGGCCGCGAGCAACAACTTCGAACTGGCGATCGCGGTCGCCGTCGCGGTGTTCGGCCTGAACTCCGGCGAAGCCTTCGC
>NZ_DAOLKE010000296.1:0-4349 GCF_035331805.1 Plasticicumulans sp.
AGGGCATTGACTGGTGGTTTGCGACCTGAGCGGCCGGCACACTCCGCGCCCGGCCGCCGTCCGTGCCGACCGCCCTTTTCCCCGCCAGCCAGTCCGAACCCCGCATGAACCATCAGGCCCTGTCGTCCTTCCTCTGGTCCGTCGCCGACCTGCTGCGCGGCGATTACAAGCAGTCCGAGTACGGGCGCGTGATCCTGCCGTTCACGGTATTGCGCCGGCTCGACTGCGTGCTGGCGCCGACCAAGGCGGCGGTGCTGGCCGAGCACGCGGCACGCAGGCACGAGGGCATGCCGCCCGATCCCTATCTGCTGCGCCTCACCGGTCAGGGTTTCTTCAACGTCTCGCCGCTCGATCTCGGCCGGCTGCTCGGCGATCAGGACCACATCCGCCCGAACCTGTACGCCTACGTGCAGGGTTTCTCGCCGGCGGCGCGCGACATCTTCGAGCGCTTCGACCTGCAGACCCAGATCGAGCGGCTGGCCAAGGCCGGGCTGCTGTATCTGGTCACCGAGAAGTTCGCCGGCATCGACCTGCATCCGGCGACGGTCGACAACGCCAGCATGGGCGCGGTGTTCGAGGAGCTGATCCGCAAGTTCGCGGAAATCAGCAACGAGACGGCCGGCGAGCACTTCACGCCGCGCGAAGTCATCCGGCTGATGGTCAACCTGCTGTTCATCGAGGACGGCGACGTGCTCAGCCCCGGCCAGGCCGTGGTGCGCACGCTGTACGACCCGACTGCCGGCACCGGCGGCATGCTGTCGGTCGCCGGCGAGTATCTGCACGAACACAACCCGCAGGCGCGGCTGACGCTGTTCGGGCAGGAACTCAACGACGAGTCCTACGCGATCTGCAAGGCCGACATGCTGATCAAGGGCCAGAACGTCAGCAACATCGTCGCCGGCAACACGCTCAGCGACGACGGCCACGCCGGCCAGCACTTCGATTACCTGCTGTCGAACCCGCCGTTCGGCGTGGAATGGAAGAAGGTCGAGAAGGCCGTGCGCGCCGAGCATGAGCAGAAGGGTTTCGCCGGCCGCTTCGGTCCCGGCCTGCCGCGGGTCAGCGACGGTTCACTGCTGTTCCTGCTGCATCTGCTGGCGAAGATGCGCAAGCCCGCGGACGGCGGCAGCCGCATCGGCATCGTGCTCAACGGCTCGCCGCTGTTCACCGGCGGTGCCGGCAGCGGCGAGAGCGAAATCCGCCGTTACGTGCTCGAAAACGATCTGCTTGAAGCCATTGTCGGTCTGCCGTCCGACCTGTTCTACAACACCGGCATCGCCACCTACGTCTGGGTGCTGTCGAACCGCAAGCCGGCCGACCGGCGCGGTTACGTGCAACTGATCGACGGCTCCGGCTTCTGGCAGAAGATGCGCAAGAGCCTCGGCAGCAAGCGCCGGGAGATGAGCCCGGCGCACATCGACACGCTGACGCGGCTGTTCGGCGACTTCACCGAAGCCGAATGGGTGACGGCGCTCGACGCCGCCGGCCAGCCGCTCGGCGAGCCGCAACTGCTGACCGCTACCGACAATCCGCCGCAGGCACCGGCCGGCGGACGGCTGCGGCGCGTGCCGGTGGCGCGCATCTTCCGCAACGAGGATTTCGGCTACACGACGATCACCGTCGAACGCCCGCTGCGCGACGCCGACGGCAAGGTTGTGACCATCCAGAAGGGGAAGCACAAAGGCAAACCGCAGCCCGACTCCGCCTTGCGCGATACCGAGAACGTGCCGCTGACCGAGGACATCGACGTGTATTTCCGCCGCGAGGTGCTGCCGCATGCGCCCGATGCCTGGATCGACACCGACAAGAGCAAGGTCGGCTACGAGATTCCGTTCAACCGCCACTTCTATGTGTTCGAGCCGCCGCGCAGCCTGCAGGTGATCGATGCCGAGCTGCAGGCGGTGTCGGCAAACATCGTGCGCATGCTCGGGGAGCTGGCCGAATGAGCGAACTGCAGATTTATCGGAATGCTGCCGGTGCGGTGGAGGTGCGGCTCGACGGGGATTCCGTCTGGCTGCGGCAGGAGCAGATGGCGGCGCTGTTCGGGCGGGATCGCACGGTCATCAACCGCCATATCCGCAACCTCTACAGCGAGCAGGAACTGGAGCCGGCGGCAACCTGTGCAAAATTTGCACAGGTTCAAACCGAGGGCGACCGTCAGGTCAGCCGGGACATCGAGCACTACAACCTCGACGTCATCATCTCGGTCGGCTACCGGGTCAAGTCGCCGGAAGGCGTGCGCTTCCGGCAGTGGGCGACCGGCGTGCTGCGCGAGCACCTTACGCGCGGCTACACCCTCAGCCGCCAGCGGCTGGAGACCAACGCCCGCGAGCTGGAAGCGGCACTGCTGCTGGTGCGCCACACCGCCCGGCTGCCGGAACTGAGCGCCGATCAGGGCCGCGGGCTGGTCGACATCGTCAGCCGCTACGCGCAGACCTTCGCGCTGCTGCAGCGCTACGACGAAGGCCTGCTGACCGAACCGGCAACGCAGGCCGGCGGCTGCCTGCCGACGCCAGCCGAAGCGCGCACGGCGCTGGCGGAACTGAAAGCCGGGCTGCAGGCCCGCGGTGAGGCCGGCGAACTGTTCGCGCGCGAACGCGGCGACGGACTGGAAGCCCTGCTCGGCAATCTCGACCAGACCGCCTTCGGCGAGCCGGTGTATGCGAGCGTCGAATCGAAAGCCGCGCACCTGCTGTATTTCGTGATCAAGAACCACCCGTTCGCGGACGGTAACAAGCGCAGCGCGGCGTATCTGTTCGTGGATTTCCTGCACCGCAACCGCCGCCTGCTCGATGCGCGCGGCGAGCCGGTCATCAACGACATCGGGCTGGCAGCGCTGTGTCTGCTGGTAGCCGAATCGGCACCGGCGCAGAAGGAAACGCTGATCCGCCTGATCATGAACATGCTGGCGCCGGTGGAGGTCGGGGAATGAGTTTGCCGAGGTATCCGGAATACAAGGACAGCGGGGTGGAATGGTTGGGGGAGGTGCCGGCGCATTGGTTGATGAAGCGAATCCGCTTTGTTGCGGATATGAATCCATCGAAATCCGAGATATCGAGCATTGATCGTGATGACGAAGTGTCGTTTCTGCCGATGGAGGCGATTGGCGAGGATGGCTCGCTGAATCTGGACCGGACTCGGCCAATTTCTGAGGTTGAAACAGGCTATACATATTTCCGGGATGGCGACGTAACCATTGCCAAAATCACGCCATGCTTTGAAAACGGCAAAGGCGCCCTGATGCGAGGCTTGATGAACGGCATAGGTTTTGGAACCACGGAACTGATTGTGGCTCGACCAAAAGCCACGCAAGTGACAGGAGATTTCTTGAAATGGATTTTCCAGTCGCCGGGCTTCCGCAAGACGGGAGAGGCAGCCATGTATGGTGCTGGTGGTCAGAAACGCGTGCCAGATGATTTTGTTCGCAATATCTTATGGGCATTTCCAGTCATTTCCGAACAATCCGAAATTGTGGAATTTCTTGACCAAGAAACCTCCAAGATTGACTCCCTGATCGCCGAACAGAAAAAACTCATCGCCCTGCTGGCCGAGAAGCGTCAGGCCACCATCTCCCACGCCGTTACTCGCGGGCTTGATCCGGATGTGCCGATGAAGGATTCCGGTGTGGAGTGGCTGGGGGAGGTGCCGGCGCATTGGCAGGTAAAACGCCTAAAGACAATCAGCCCTGAAATTACGGTCGGAATTGTCGTTGAGCCTTCAAAATATTACGTCGATGATGGTGTGCCCGCCCTTCGATCACTTAATATCTGCGCTGACAGAATTAGCAAAGAAAACTTAGTGTATATTTCCAAAGAATCAAATGAACTGCTCGCAAAATCTCGCCTTAGAACGGGTGATCTAGTGTCCGTTAGATCCGGGCAACCCGGAGCCACCGCAGTTGTGCCAAGTGACATGCATGGCTGTAACTGTATCGATTTATTAACCCGGCAAACAAACACCAATTACATCCGCTATCCTTCCTGAGCACCTGTTGATTGTTTGAGGGTTTCCCATGAACAAGCCCGATGCACGCACACTGCCGCAGGAAGTTCAGAAATCATTGCGCGAGCAAGCCATCCGTCTGCATGAGCAAGGCAAGTCCTGGCAGGAAATATCCGAAATTATAGGAGTGAATATCTGCACGGTCCGGTTATGGGGCCGGCGTTACCGGGAACAGGGCGAGGCGGGACTGGCCAGTGGCAAGCGCGGACGGCGCAGCGGAGAAGGACGCAGTCTGGTGCGGTCGACGGAACTGCGCATCCGCGATCTGGTGGCCGCGCATCGTCCGGACGAACTGGATCTGCCGTATGCGCTGTGGACGCGGCGTGCAGTGCAGACGCTGGTGCTGC
>NZ_DAOLKE010000297.1:0-4333 GCF_035331805.1 Plasticicumulans sp.
TGGTGCGTCAGGCGGCGTCCCCGGTCGTCGCGCGGGCGCTGGAGCGCTCTGGCCCCTGCGTCGCGACGCGGCTGCTGGCGCTGTGGATGGAACTGCGCGCCGACTGGGGGCGCGTGCAGCGCGGCACGGGCGCCGCCGCGCTGCTGCGCGCGTACAGCCCGCGGCCGGGTGTCGGCCTCGCGCAGGTCGAATGCGCACGCGGCACGCTGACGCATCGCGTCGCGCTCGACGGGCCGCTGGTCACGGGCTGGCGGGTGCTGGCCCCGACCGAGTGGAACTTCCACCCGCGCGGGCCGCTCGCCGACGCCATCGCGACGCTGCCGGCGCAGTCCGATGCCGACGCGACCCGCGCCGCCGAGACCCTGGCCGCGGCGCTCGATCCCTGCGTGCGCATCGCGCTGCGGATGACCGCCGATGCATGAGCTATCGCTGTGCCAGAGCGTGGTGCGCTCGATCGAGGCCGCGGCCGGCCCGCACGGTTTCTCGCGCGTGCGCCGCGTGCGGCTGGCGATCGGCGCCTTCGCCGGCGTCGAGCCGGATGCGATGCGCTTCGGCTTCGATGTCGCCACGCAGGGCACGCTCGCCGAAGGCGCGACGCTCGAAATCCTCGAAGTGCCGGGCACGGCCTGGTGCTTCGACTGCAATGACACCGTGACGCTCGCGCAGCGTTTCGATGCCTGCCCGCGCTGCGCCGGCTTCCGGCTGCGGCTGACCGGCGGCGAGGAACTGCGCATCCAGGATCTGGAGGTCGACTGAAGCATGTGTACGGTCTGCGGCTGTGGCGCGGGTGAACTGCGCATCGACGGACTGGCCCCGCTCGCCCCGGCTGCGGCCGCACCGCTTGCGGTCGACGGCCTGAGACTGCGCATGGCTGGCGATCTTTCGAAACAAGGCCAGCCGTCGCCGTCGCCGGCCGCGCCGGCCTCGAAACAAGACCTGCACTTCGGCCACGGCCCGGCCGGCGTGCACGTCGGCGGCGTCGAACAGGGCCGGCTCGTGCAGCTCGAACTCGACATCCTCGCCAAGAACAACGACTTCGCGGCGCGAAACCGCCGCTGGTTCGCAGCGCACGGCGTGCATGCGCTGAACCTGGTCTCCAGCCCCGGCTCGGGCAAGACCACACTGCTCTGCGCGACCATCCGCCGGCTTGCCGGCGAACGTGCGCTCGCCGTCATCGAAGGCGACCAGCAGACCGCCAACGACGCCGAGCGCATCCGCGCCACCGGCGCGCCGGCCGTGCAGATCAACACCGGCAAGGGCTGCCACCTCGATGCCGACATGATCGCGCGCGCGCTGCCGCGCCTGCCGCTCGATCCGGGCACGCTGCTGTTCATCGAGAACGTCGGCAACCTGGTCTGCCCGGCGGCCTTCGATCTCGGCGAGGCGGCGAAGGTCGCGATCCTGTCGGTCACCGAGGGCGAGGACAAGCCGCTGAAATATCCGGACATCTTCGCAGCGGCCAGCCTCGTGCTGCTGAACAAGTCCGACCTGCTGCCGCACCTCGACTTCGATCTCGAATACGCGCTCGACTGCCTGCGCCGCGTCAATCCGCGCGCGCCGGTGCTGAGCGTATCGGCGAAGACCGGCGAAGGGCTCGACGCCTGGCTGGCGTGGCTGCGCACGCCGGCGCCGGTCGCGGAGGGCTGAAGCGGCCCGCTCATGAACATCCCCGCTCCCGTCGCCGTGCCGATCACCCGGCTCGCGCTGCAGGTGCGCGGTCTGGTGCAGGGCGTCGGCTTGCGGCCGTGGATCTGGCGGCTCGCACACGAGCACGGCCTCGCCGGCTGGGTGCGCAACGACGGCGACGGCGTCGCGATCGAGGTGCAGGGGCCGGCGCCGGCGCTGGCCTTGTTTCGTGCCGCGCTCGCCGTGCCGCCGCCGCTCGCGCGGCTCGACGCGATCGAGGCGCAGACGCTGGCACCGCTCGCCGGCTCCGATGGCTTCGCGATCCTCGACAGCGGCCGCGGGCCGGTGCGCACCGGCATCGGCGCCGACACCGCGGTCTGCGCGGACTGCCTCGCCGAGACCTTCGATCCGGCCGGAAGGCGCTGGCGCTATCCGTTCACGACCTGCACGCACTGCGGCCCGCGCTACACGATCGCCGCGAGACTCCCCTGGGATCGCCCGAACACCGCGCTCGCCGGCTTTGCGCTCTGCGCAAGCTGCCGTGAGGAATACGAAAATCCGGCCGACCGGCGCTTTCACGCCGAGGCGCTGGCCTGCCCGGCCTGCGGGCCACAGCTGCGGCTGCAGCGGCCCGACGGCAGCCGCGCGGAGGTCGATGGCGATCCGCTCGCCGCGACGCTGGCCTTGTTTCGTGCCGGCGGCATCGTCGCGGTCAAGGGCCTCGGCGGTTTTCATCTGATGTGCGATGCGCGCAATGCCGCCGCGGTCGCCGGGCTGCGCCGGCGCAAGCGCAGGCCCGGCAAACCCTTCGCGCTGCTTGCCGCAAACCCCGCCTCGCTCGCTGGTCTTGTTTCGACAGATGCGCCGGCGCGCGCGCTGCTCGAAAGCCCGCAGCGGCCGATCGTGCTGCTGCCGGCGCCCGCGGCGGACGCATATCTGCCCGGCATCGCGCCCGGCCTCGACCGGCTCGGCGTGATGCTGCCGGCGACGCCGCTGCAATACCTGTTGTTCCACGAGGCCGCCGGCCGCCCGGCCGGCAGCGACTGGCTGAGGGCCGCGCAGTCCGCGCTGTTCGTCTGCACCTCGGCCAATCCGTCCGGCGAGCCGCTGGCGATCGACGATGCCGAGGCCTGCACGCGGCTCGCCGGCATCGCCGATGCCGTGCTCGGCCACGACCGCGCGATCCTGCAGCGCGTCGATGACAGCGTGCTGCTCGCCCGCACCGGCAAGCCGCTGTTCCTGCGCCGTGCGCGCGGCTGGACGCCGCAGGAGATCCGCCTGCCGGCGGCCGGCCCGCCGGTGCTCGCGCTCGGCGGCGAGCTGAAGAACACCGTCTGTGTGACGCGCGCCGATCGCGCCTGGCTGTCGCAGCACCTCGGCGATCTCGGCAGCGCCGCCGCACGCCGGGCGCTGGCCGACACGGTCGCGCATCTGCTCGCGGTGCTGGACATCCGCCCCGAGCGCGTCGCCTGCGATCTGCATCCGGACTCGGCCGCCGCGCATTTCGCCAGCGAATACGCGGCCCGGCACGACCTGCCGCTGATTCCGGTCCAGCACCACCACGCCCACCTCGCCGCCGTGCTCGCCGAACACGGCCACACCGGCGCGGTGCTCGGACTCGTGCTCGATGGTTTCGGCCTCGGTCACGACGGCACGCTGTGGGGCGGCGAGTGGCTTTCGAAAGAAGGCCAGCGCCTCGGCCGGCTCGCGCCGATGCGGCTGCCCGGCGGCGATGCCGCGGCACGCGAGCCCTGGCGCATGGCGGCCTCGGCGCTGCATGCGCTCGGTCGCGCCGCCGACATCCCGGCCCGCCTGCCGCAGCCGGCCACCCGCACGGTCGCGGCGATGCTGGCCAAGGGCCTGCACTGCCCGCCGACCAGCAGCTGCGGCCGGCTGTTCGACGCCGCCGCCGGCCTGCTCGGCGTCTGTGCCGTCAACACCTATGAAGGCGAGGCCGCGATCCGCCTCGAAGCCGCCGCCCGCCGCCACGGCCCGGTCGAAGCCCTCGCCGGGCGCTGGCGATCTTTCGAGGACGGCACACTCGACCTGCTGCCGCTGCTCGCGAGCCTCGCCGACGAAACCGGGCCCGGACGCGGCGCCGCCCGCTTCCACGCGACGCTCGCTGCGGCGCTGGCCGCTCACAGCCTGCGGCTGGCCGCCCGGCACCGGCTCGATACCGTCGCGCTCGCCGGCGGCTGCTGCGCGAACCTGCTGCTGGTCGGCGACCTGCGCGCGCGGCTCGAAGCCGCCGGCCTGCGCGTGCTCGAAGCCTGCGAGCTGCCGCCGAACGACGGCGGGCTGGCGCTCGGGCAGGCCTGGGTGGCGATGGGGGGCGACGATGCCTGAAGGCCGCTCGTCCGCTGGCGTTCCGGGCCGCGCGGGGGCCGCGCGCGCGCAGGGCGTGCCGAAGTATTCCGGCCTGCGTCCGAACCGCCGGGGGGCGGCTGCGGTCAGTTCTGCCAGCCCGTCGCGCGAGGCCCGCATTGCTCATCCGGCCAGCCGGATTGATCCGAATCCCCCCCGAAAGCCGGAGTCCCCCCGTCATGTCGAAACATGCCCAGCACCACCTCGATGCCTTTTCCCGCCGCTGGCTCGATCTGTGGACGGCCGTACCGGTCGTCGTGGCGATCCGCGTCGGCCGCATGATGACCGCCGGCCCGTCGCTGTCGGCGCGCGATCATCGCGAATTCACGCGCATGGGCTCGGA
>NZ_DAOLKE010000298.1:0-4316 GCF_035331805.1 Plasticicumulans sp.
TCGCCGGCATCACGCCGTTCAACTTCCCGGCGATGGTGCCGATGTGGATGTTCCCGGTGGCGATCGCCAGCGGGAACACCTTCGTGCTGAAGCCCTCCGAGCGCGATCCCGGCACCGCCGGCCTGCTCGCCGAGCTGCTCGCCGAGGCCGGGCTGCCGGCCGGCGTGTTCAACGTCGTGCATGGCGACCGGATCGCCGTCGATGCGCTGCTCGATCACCCGGACGTGGCCGCGGTCAGCTTCGTCGGCTCGACCGCGATCGCCCGGCACGTCTACGCGCGCGGCTGCGCGGCCGGCAAGCGCGTGCAGGCGCTCGGCGGTGCCAAGAACCATCTGGTCGTGATGCCGGATGCCGACCTCGAACAGGCGGTCGATGCGCTGATCGGCGCCGCCTACGGCTCGGCCGGCGAGCGCTGCATGGCGATCTCGGTGGCGGTCGCGGTCGGCGAGGCCACCGCCGATGCGCTGGTCGCACGGCTGGCACCGCGCGTCGCCGGCCTGCGCGTCGGTCCCGGGGACGATGCGCTGGCCGAGATGGGACCGCTGGTCAGCGCCGAACACCGCGCGCGCGTCGCCGGCTACATCGCCCGCGGCATCGAGGAGGGCGCCGAGGCGGTCGTCGATGGCCGCGGCCTGCGCATCGAGGGCTGCGAGGACGGCTTCTTCCTCGGCGGCACGCTGTTCGACCGCGTGCGCCCGGACATGGCGATCTGGCGCGAGGAGATCTTCGGCCCGGTGCTCGCGATCGTGCGCGTGCCGGACTACGCGGCCGCACTGGCGCTGGTCAACAGCCACGAGTACGGCAACGGCGCGGCGCTGTTCACGCGCGATGGCGACACCGCGCGCCACTTCACCGAGCACGTCAGCGCCGGCATGGTCGGCATCAACGTGCCGATCCCGGTGCCGATGGCCTTCCACAGCTTCGGCGGCTGGAAGGCGAGCCTGTTCGGCGATCACCACGTGCACGGTCCCGAGGGCGTGCGCTTCTATACCCGGCTGAAGACGGTCACCAGCCGCTGGCCGACCGGCATCCGCGCCGGTGCGCAGTTCGCCATGCCGACGCTCGGCTGAACCATCCCGCACACAATTGCGACGCTGCTTGCGTCGGGTTCGCATTTGCGAAGCCGGCACGAATGGCCGGAAACATTGATCCTGAGCAATGCAGGCGACGGTGTGCTCCCGCATCGTGCATGACCGTCGCATCACGGGGCCGTGATGCGCAATGGCCGTGGTTGCGGCTTGCGAATCACCGTGCCCCGGACCGGTCAGGAAACCGGTGATCCGCGGGGCGCACCACCGACCCCCCGAGGCCCCTGCCGATGTCTGCGGTCCGCTCGATCGCCGATCACCTGTTTGCGCCGCTGCGCGTGCAGTCGACCGACATCGCCGACCTGTTCGGCGTCTGGAACCATTCCTCGCAGCTGCGCCGCCAGCGGCGCGTGGTGCTGAAGTCGCGCACGCGGCTGATGGCCGCGCTGTTCGCGCTGCTGGTGCCGCTGTGGATCCTGCCCGACCTGCTGCTGCTCGACACCGACCACTGGCTGCCGCTCGCCGGCCTGCGCGTGGCGAGTGCGGTGGTGTTCATGGGGCTCGCGTGGTCGCGGGATCCGGGCTGCGGGCGGCTGGAGGCGCTGCTGCGCGTCGGCCTGCTGCTGGCGGTGCCGACCGTGTTCCACCTGCTCGCGGCGCCGCTGCTCGCCGATCTCGATACCGGCGGCCCGCGCGGCGTGCTGCTGCAGGTCTACGAGCTGCTGCCCTTCGTCGTCGTCGCCGGGCTGGCGGTGTTTCCGCTGACGGTGCTGGAGACGCTGCTGTACGCGCTGCCGATCTTCATGGCCTATCTGTACGGCGTGCACATCAACGGCGAATTCCGCTTCGCCGAGAACGTCGGCACGCTGTGGCTGCTGCTGCTCGTGACCGGCGCGGCGATGGTGTCGAGCCTGAGCCAGCTGCAGTACATGATCGCGCTGGTGCGCCGGGCCAGCGCCGACACGCTGACCGGGGCGCTGAACCGCGCCGCCGGCGAGGAAACGCTCGAACTGCTGTTCGGCATGGCGGTCGCGCGCGGCGAGCCGCTGGCGCTGATGTTCATCGATCTCGACCGCTTCAAGAGCATCAACGACAACTGGGGTCACGAGGCCGGCGACACGGTGCTGCGCGCGATGGCCGGGCAGGTGCGCACGGCGCTGCGCCGCGGCGACGTGCTGGTGCGCTGGGGCGGCGAGGAATTCCTCGTGCTGCTCGCCAACAGCGACGTGCACGGGGCGCGGCTGGTGGTCGAGCGGCTGCGCGCGGCCGGTTTCGGCGAGCGGCCCGACGGCGCGCCGCTGACGGCGAGCATCGGGCTCGCCGAGCGCCTGATCGACCGCGTCAGCGACTGGCCGGAGCTGATCGAGATCGCCGACCAGCGCATGTACGCGGCCAAGCTCGGCGGGCGTGACCGGGCGATCCTGCCCGGCGAGACCATCGTCCGCTAAGCTGCTCCGGTCGTTGCCTCAAAGCCCACTCAAGGGCTAGGGTTATGCGGCTCCCCGCCGGGACGCAAGCCTTCGAGGCCCACGGGAGCCCACGTCTTGGCCGTACCGCTGAAGCTGCTGGTCATCGAGGATGTCGAAACCGACTTCCTGCTCGCCGTGCGCGTGCTGACGCGCCACGGCTATGCGCCGCAGGCCACGCGCGTCGATCGCCTCGATGCCCTCGAAGCCGCGCTCGCCGAGGGCGGCTGGGAGCTGGCGATCTCGGACTACAACCTGCCGGGCCTGAGCTTCGATGCCAGTTTCGCGCGCGTGTGCGCGCAGCCCGGCCTGCCGCTGATCCTGCTCTCGGGCAGCGTCGGCGAGGAGCGGGCGGTCGAGCTGCTGAAGTCCGGCGTCGCCGACTTCGTGCTCAAGAGCAACCTCGGCCGCCTGCCGCCGGCCGTCGACCGCTGCCTGCGCGAGCGCGCCGAATCGCGCGCGCGTGCCGAGGCCGAAAGCGCGCTGGCGGACTACCGCGCGCAGCTCGAATCCCTGGTCGCGACCCGCACCGAGGAACTGCGCCAGCGCGAGCGGGACCTGCAGGCCATCCTCGACAACGTGCCGGCGCTGATCGGCTACTGGGACCGCGACCTGCGCAACCGCTTCGCCAACCAGGCCTACCACGACTGGCTCGGCATTCCGGCCGGCGGCATGCACGGCATGCACAAGCGCGAGGCCCTCGGCCCGGTGCGCTACGAGCGCGTGCACACTGCCGTCGAGACGGCGCTGCGCGGCGAGCCCGGCCTGATCGAGAACGAATTCCCGCACGCCGACGGCAGCTGCCGCTACGTGCAGACGCATTACCTGCCGGACCTGCGCGACGGCGAGGTCCACGGCGTGTACGTGCTGGTCAGCGACGTGACCGAACTGAAGCGCGCCGAGCAGGCCGCCGAGGCCGCCCGGCTCGATGCCGAGCGGCTCGCGCGCGTCAAGGCCGACTTCCTCGCCAACATGAGCCACGAGATCCGCACGCCGCTCAACGCCGTGCTCGGCTTCGCCGAACTCGGGCTCGACCAGTCCGAGGGCCGGCGCGTGCACGAGACGCTGCGCCGCATCCATGACGCCGGCCAGCTGCTGCTCGGCATCGTCGATGACATCCTCGACTACTCGAAGATCGAGGCCGGCAAGCTGACGCTGGAGGATGCGCCGTTCGCGCCCGGCGCCGTCGTCGATCGCGTCATCGACGTGATCGCCGGCCGCGCGCGCGAGCGCGGGCTGGAGCTTTGCATCGACGAGGCGCCGGACCTGCCGCAGCAGAGCCGTGGCGATGCGCTGCGTCTGGCGCAGGTGCTGCTGAACCTGATGTCGAACGCCGTGAAGTTCACGGAGCGCGGCGGCTGCGTGACGCTCAGCGTGCGCCACGACGACGACGGCTTCACCTTCGGCGTCACCGACACCGGCATCGGCATGGCCGCCGGACAGCTCGCGCGGCTGTTCCAGCCCTTCGAGCAGGCTGACGGCAGCATCACGCGCCGCTTCGGCGGCACCGGCCTCGGGCTGGCGATCTGCGCGCGGCTGACGGCACTGATGGGCGGGCGCATCCGCGTCGACAGCCGCTGCGGGGCCGGCAGCCGCTTCGAGGTCTGCGTGCCGCTGCCGGCGCTGCCGGCGCCGCCGCCGGTGCTGCCGGACGGCGCGGTGGCGATCCTCGGCCTGACGCCGGCCGAAAGCACGGCGCTGATCGGCGCACTTGCCGTGCACGGCGTCACCGGCCTGCAGGTCGGTGCCGATGCGCCGCTGCCGGCGGCCGTCGGCGCCCTGGTCGCCGCGCGCGGTGTTGATCAGGGGCGTGCGCTGCTCG
>NZ_DAOLKE010000299.1:0-4299 GCF_035331805.1 Plasticicumulans sp.
CCCGATGCCCGCAGTCACCCGCCCCGCCCATGCCACCGGCGAATATCTGGTCGATTACGAAGAAAAGGTTTTCGAGGATGTGAAAGCCGCGCCCGGCGAAAAGGCGCTGGTCACCTTCCATACCGTCGCCTTCGAAGGCTCGATCGGTCTGGTCAACCTGCTGCAGGCGACGCGCCTGCAGCGCAAGGGCTACGAGACCACGATCCTGCTGTACGGCCCCGGCGTCACGCTCGGCGTGCAGCGCGGCTTTCCGACGCTCGGCGACGAAGCCTTCGCCGGGCACCAGAACTACGCGAAGCAGCTCACGCGCTTCCTGCAGGAGGGCGGCAAGGTCTATGCGTGCCGCTTCGCGCTGCAGGCGCTGTACGGCCACGGCGAGGGCGCGCTGGTCGAGGGCATCCGGCCGATCCATCCGCTCGATGTGCTCGACCTGATGCTGCTGCACCGCAAGGCCGGTGCGGTGATCCTCGACACCTGGACGCTCTGAGGCCGTCGCCATGAGCCCGCCGCGCACGGTACGTGCCGCCGCCGTCCAGATCTCGCCCGTGTTCGAGTCCGCCGACGGCACGCTCGGCAAGGTCTGCGATGCGATCGACGAGGCTGCCCTGCGCGGCGTCGAGCTGATCGTGTTCCCGGAGACCTTCGTCCCCTACTACCCGTACTTCTCGTTCGTGCGCCCGCCGGTGCAGGCGGGCCGCGAGCACCTGCGCCTGCACGCGCTGTCGCCGACCGTGCCGGGGCCGCTGACCGAGCGCGTGTCGGAGCGCGCCCGGCGCCACGGCATGGTCGTCGTGCTCGGCATCAACGAGCGCGATCACGGCACGCTCTACAACGCCCAGCTCATCTTCGACGCCGACGGCACGCTGCTGCTGAAGCGCCGCAAGATCACGCCGACCTACCACGAACGCATGATCTGGGGTCAGGGCGACGGCGCCGGCCTGCGGCCGGTCGACACCCGCGTCGGCCGGGTCGGCGCGCTGGCCTGCTGGGAGCACTACAACCCGCTGGCGCGCTACGCGCTGATGGCGCAGCACGAGGAAATCCACTGCGCGCAGTTCCCCGGCTCGCTGGTCGGGCCGGTGTTCGCCGAGCAGATGGACGTGACGATCCGCCACCACGCGCTGGAGTCCGGCTGCTTCGTCGTCAACGCCACCGGCTGGCTCACCGACGCGCAGATCGAGGCGATCACCCGCGATCCGGCCCTGCAGCCGGCGCTGCGCGGGGGCTGCAACACCGCGATCGTCTCGCCCGAGGGCGTGCACCTCGCGCCGCCGCTGCGCGAGGGCGAGGGCATGGTCGTCGCCGACCTCGACTTCGCACTGATCCACAAGCGCAAGCGAATGATGGATTCGGTCGGCCATTACGCCCGCCCCGAGCTGCTGTCGCTGTGCCTCGACGACCGCCCCGCCCGCCCGCTGCACAGCGCCGGTGCCGCCGGTGCCGCCGCCCTGTCCACGCCGTCCTTCCTCTCCGGAGTCCCGAGCCATGAGCCTGCCCGCCGCCCTGCCGCCGCTGCCGCCGCTGTCGAAGAACCGGGAACTGCTGACGGAGCTGCAGTCCGCGGGTCTGCACCTGCTTGACGGCGGACTGAGCGGCAACAGCCGCCGCGGCGGTGCCGGTCCGTCCGACCATCAGGCGCTGAGCCTCGACGGCCACACGCTGATGGTGCCGACGCACACGGCCGCCGTCTGGCAGTCGCCGTTCACGGCGACGCGCGATGCCGACGGCCGCGGCACGCTGCTGCGCGAGGGCCGGCCGCTCGCGCGCATCGACTTCGTGCAGCGGCCGCGCTTCCACGCGCTCACGACCGCCGACGGCATCCCGTATGCGCAGATCGCCACGCTGCACGGCCGCGACGTGCTGGCCTCGACCGTGCTGCAGACCTGCATCCGCTACCAGAGCCGGCGCAAGACCTGCCAGTTCTGCGCGATCGGCCAGTCGCTCGCCGCCGGGCGCACGCTGGCGCGCAAGACGCCCGAACAGCTCGCCGAGGTCGCCGCCGCGGCGGTGCGGCTCGACGGCGTGCGCCAGATGGTGCTGACCACCGGCACGCCGAACGCCACCGACCGCGGCGCGGCCGTACTCGCCGACAGCGCCCGCGCGATCCGCGCCGCGGTCGATCTGCCGATCCAGGCGCAGTGCGAGCCGCCCGACGATCCGCGCTGGTTCGAGCGCCTGCGCGCGGCCGGCGTCGATACGCTCGGCATGCACCTCGAAGCGGTCACGCCGGAGGTGCGCGCGCGGATCATGCCCGGCAAGGCGACGGTGCCGCTCGCGGTGTACTGGCAGGCCTTCGAACGCGCGGTCGAGGTGTTCGGCCGCGGCCAGGTCAGCACCTACCTGCTCGCCGGCCTCGGCGATCCGCCGGCGGCCATCCTCGCCGCCTGCGAGCGGCTGGTGGCGCTCGGCGTGTATCCGTTCGTCGTGCCCTTCGTGCCGATCGCCGGCACGCCGCTCGAAGACCATCCGGCCCCGTCGGCGGCGTTCATGCGTGCGCTGCTGGAACCGCTCGGCGCGATGCTCGAAGCCGCCGGCCTGCGCGCGGCCGACAGCAAGGCCGGCTGCGGGCGCTGCGGTGCCTGCTCGACGCTGTCGCTGTACGGAGGCTGACATGGACGCATGCCCCCTGCTGCCGGCAGTCCCCGGCCCGCTGCCGGCGCCGGAGGCCGGTCACGCGGAACCCTTGTGCCTTTCAGCCCCCCGCCCCTCGCGGGACATGGCCCGGGAAGCAGGGGAGAACGCTCCTGCACCGGCGTGTGACCGGCATGACGCCCGGCCGCTGCCCGTCACGGTCGCGCTGCGCGTGCGGCTCGCGAACGGACCGGCCGAACGCGCCGGCGCGCTGGCGCTGCGCCGGGCGGTGTTCTGCGGCGAGCAGGCCGTGTTCGCGGACAGCGACCGCGACGCCATCGACGACGAGGCCGACTTCCTCGTCGCGGTGCCGCTGTCCGCCGGCGCCACGGCGGCGCCGGTGCTCGGCACCGTGCGCATCCATCGCGATGCGCCGCGGCGCTGGTGGGGCTCGCGGCTTGCGGTCGACCGGCTCTGGCGCGGCCACGGCCGGCTCGGCGCCGGGCTGATCCGGCTGGCGGTCGCGACCGCGAATGCGCGCGGCTGCGACGAGTTCCTCGCCCATGTGCAGGCGCAGAACGAGCCGCTGTTCCGGCGCCTCGGCTGGATCACGCTCGCCCGCGAAAGCCTGCACGGCCGGGCGCACTGCCTGATGCGCGCCGATCTCGCGGCCTTTCCGCCGCATCCGGACCCGGCCACCGGCGAGCGCCTGCTGGCGCGGAGGGCACGATGAACGCGCCGCCCGACCGGGAATCGCTGCTCGCGCTGATCGCCACGCTGCGGGCCGGGCGCGGCTACCTGCACAAGACCGACATCGCCGCCGCTGCCGGCACGCTCGAAGCCGTGCCCGGCGTCGCCGGTGACGACGGCCACGGCCTCGGCGATGACTGCGCCGTGCTGCGCGTGCCCGGCGGCGGCGAAGGCTGGCTGCTGTTCGCGATGGAGGGGCTGGTCGAGGAACTCGTCGCGCAGGCGCCGTGGTTCGCCGGCTTCTGCAGCGTGCTGGTCAACCTCAGCGACGTGGCCGCGATGGGCGGCCGGGCGCTGGCGGTCGCCGATGCGCTGTGGGCACGCGATGCGCGCCACGGCGCCGAGGTGCTCGCCGGCATCGGCGCGGCGGCCCGCGCCTTCGGTGTGCCGGTCGCCGGCGGCCACAGCAACTACCGCGCGCAGCGCGAGCAGCTCGCCGTGGCCGTCACCGGCCACGCCCGGCGCCTGCTGACCAGCTTCGATGCGCGCCCCGGCGACCGGCTGCTGATGGCCGTCGACCTGCGCGGCGACTGGGTGGCGCCGTGGCCGTACTGGGATGCCGCGACGCGCGCCCCGGCCGAACGGCTGCGCGGCGATCTCGAACTGCTGCCGCGGCTCGCCGAGGACGGCCTGAGCCGCGCGGCCAAGGACATCAGCATGGCCGGCATCGCCGGCACGGCGCTGATGTTCGCCGAGTGCTCGCGCGCGGGTCTCGTCATCGAGCTTGACGCCATCCCGGCCCCGCCCGGCGTCGAGGTCGCGCACTGGCTGGCCGCCTTCCCGAGCTACGGCTACCTGCTCGCAGCCGCACCGACGCAGGCCGAAGCCGTGCTCGAACGCTTCCGCGCCCGCGGAATCGCCGCGGCCGACATCGGCGGCTTCGAGCCAGGCAGCGGCGTGCGGCTCGAAAGCCGCCGCGCCGGGGCCGTCGCCGGGTTCCACGACTGGCAGCAGCAGCCGTTCATCCGGCCGCCGGCC
>NZ_DAOLKE010000300.1:0-4298 GCF_035331805.1 Plasticicumulans sp.
ACCTCGCTCGCCGGGCGCAGCAGGCAGCCGCGCGGCGAGGCGCCGAGGCAGAGCAGCGGCTGCACGGCCTCGCGGCGACCGGCTTCGGCGTCGTCGCGGCAGCCGCGCGGCGAGGCACCGTGGCAGGCATCGGCCGTCATCGGCGCGCGGCCGTACACCGGCAGCGGCCGGCTGCCGTGCGCATCGGCGAGCTGCACCGGCGAGCCGTGGCCGTGGGCCGGCTGAGCGGCGGCGAACGCAGCACCGCTGGCAAACGCGAGCCCGGCCGACAGCGGGCAGGCGATCAGGACGGTGCGCAGGCCCTTGCGGAGGTTATTGCGGAGGTTATTGCGAAAGTTTGTGCAGATCATGGCGGCATCTCCGTGAAACATGCGGGTATCGGCGGGTTGCGGAAGCTTCGATCGAGCTTCCTTGAAGAGCGATACGCCGGCGCCCGCGCCGCGGAGACAGCTCGCAGCAGACCATCCGCAAATAAAAAACGCCGGCGTCACGCGGACGCCGGCGTTCTGGTTCGATCGCCCGGAACGCGGGGATCAGTCCCGGCGCCCGGCCTGCCGGCGCGCCCTGCCGAAGGCCAGCAGCCCGGCGCCGAGCAGCGCATACGAGGCCGGCTCCGGAATCGTCGCGGCCAGCGCCGAGACCATCTCGGCTTCGATCCAGGCGCTGGCGGCAGCGGTCGGGTGGAAGGTGTCCCAGAACACGTACTGGTCCGGGTTCGCGCAGACCGTGCCGGTGTTGGGCGTGAAGGTGATGTCGTCGCCGGTGTAGCAGGGTGCCGTGGTGTTGGTGAAACCGTAGGCGGCCGGGTTGCCGAGCAGCTCGTTGTAGGCCGACTGGATGTCGGCCAGATGCGCGGTGCCGGGCCGGGTCTGCAGCAGCGCGAGCAGCGCGGCGTTGAAGCTCGTCGATGCGTACTGCGCGAACAGCCCGGCCGGCGCCAGCCGCGGCGTCAGCGACAGGTCCGGCAGGTTGGCGACGAGGAATTCATCGGCGCCGAGGGCAAGCAGCGAACTGATCGCCGAATTGATGTTGCTGATCGCGACCGTGACGGCACTGTTGATCAGCGGCAGCGCGATCAGCTGCGCGGCGGCCGGCGTCGCGCCGCCGATCAGCGCGTTCTGGTAGGCGGTCGCGGCGGCGACGACCGCATCCTGCATGTCATTGGCGCCGATCCAGATCACGTACAGCGCGTCCGGATCGGCGACGCCGGCGTGCTGGCTCGCGAAGGCACCGATCTGCGAGCTGAGCCGGGCGATCGAATTGAGCGCCGGGTTCGAATGCCCGTAGGTGCGTGCGCCACCCCAGGCGTAGTTGTCCCCGACGTTGCCGAGCACCGAGCCGGGCAGCAGCGGTGTCTGCGTACTGGTGAACAGGCTGCCTTCGGCCGCGAACCGGTCGGCCCAGTTCGGACCGTTCGAGAAACGGCCGTTGAAGTACGGCGCCGGCGGCACCGTGCCGCCCGAGACCAGCGCGACGTTGCCGGTATCGGAGAGGCTGTCGCCGAACACGTAGAAATCCGTATACGGCGCGGCGGCGGCCGTGGCGCTGCCGAGTGCGAGACCGGCAGCCAGCGCAAGCCCGGGCAGGCAGCGGGTGAGAAGGGCAGATGCGGACATATCAGGGCAACCTCTGGACGGGTTTCGGACGCAGCCCCTCCGCTGCGGTCGACGGGGCGACGCGACACGGCCGGCGGGGGCTGCAAGGAAGCGCGGGGCTTCACAGGACTAGCACAGCAACGGATGTCCTGAAGTGCCGCAGCCCGGTTTCGGCGGCAGCCAGGCCGCCGGCATGCATCTGCGCCTGCGGTATTGTCATCAATCGTCAAACCCGCCCCGCTGCAGTCGCGGGAATTACGTGCTGCATTGCGCCGAAGCCGCATTGCGACTGGATTTTCCGATCCCGTTTCCATCCGGAATAGTCGTAATGGACGGGTCGTCGATGTGGTATTTCCCGCCATGATCGGGCCGTGGCCGCCGGTGCGCTGCCGGCGGTCCCCCCGACGTTCAAACAGCCGCTGGAATGCCGCCATGAGCACGCCCCCGTTGATTGCCCGTCAACCGGTGTATGACGCCCGACACCATGTGCTCGCCTGGGACATTGCCCATGCCAGGGCACAGCACCCGGCGGCCACACCCCCTGCCGAGCCGGACTCCGAGGCAGCCGAAGCCGCGCACTTCGAGCTGCTGACCGGTGCGCTGCTGGTCGCCGGACTCGAACGGCTGATCGGCAACGGCTTCGGCTTCCTGCCGGTTTCGGCGCACACGCTGCTCAGTCCGACGCTGCGCCTGCTGCCGCCGCTGCAGGTGGTGCTGACGCTGCCGGCCGCCGGTCTCCAGTCGGTCGACCTGCCGGCCCGGCTGGCGCCGCTGCAGCGTGCCGGTTACCGCGTCGCGCTCGATGGCTGTCGCAGCCTCGAACCCGGGCTCCTGCCGCTGCTGCCGGATCTCGACTTCCTGCGCCTCGATGCCGCCGCGCTCGGTGCCGCCGCACTGGCACCGCTGCTGCAGTCGCTGCGCGGTGCCGGTTTCCACGGCGTGGCGATCGCGACCGGGATCGCCGATGCCGGAACCGCGCAGGCCGCGCTCGATGCCGGCGTGCTCGGCCTGCAGGGACCGCTGTTCCGCCGGCCGCAGCCGGTCGCGGCCAGCGCACTCGATACCGGTCGCGAAGCGGCGCTGACGCTGATCGCGGCGCTGAACCGCCCCGATGCCGGCCTGCCCGAGATCAGCAACCTGATCCGCCGCGACGCGACGCTGACCTACAAGCTGCTGCGCTACGTCGGCTCGGCCTGGTTCGGGCTCGGCGAGGTGCACTCGGTCGATCACGCGCTGATCTGCCTCGGGCGGCTGCGGCTGCGGCTGTGGGCGACGCTGGTCGCGATGACCGGCGCCGCCGGCGAGCGCCACGACCTGCTCGAACTGGCGCTGGTGCGCGCCGGCATGTGCCGCGACCTGCTGCTCGCCGAGGGCGGCGATGCCGAGACCGGCACGCTCGCCGGCCTGCTGTCGACGCTCGACCTGCTGTTCGGCCTGCCGCTGGAGCGCGTGCTCGCCGGCCTGCCGCTCAATCGCGAGCTGCGTCAGGCCCTGCTCGAACACGCCGGCCCGGCCGGCCGGGCGCTGGCGCTCGCGCTCGCCTACGAGCGCGGCGACTGGGAGGAGGTCCACGCCGCCGGCCGTGACGAGCAGGTGTTCGATGCCTACTTCGCCGCGCTCGCGCAGGCGCACGAGACGCTGGAGCAGATCGGCACCAGCCACTGATCCTCCATCCCGGATCGTCCCTGAAACACGGCGTCGCTGCACTGCAAGGCGGCCGCCCGGCACGGAACCGGCTACAAGAGATTCACGTCCCTGCGTGAATCCCGCGAATCGCCGAGGTGTGCCGATGTCCCTGCCCGAGTCCGTGAAGATCGTCGAGGTCGGTCCGCGCGACGGCCTGCAGAACGAGGCGGCCGCGGTGCCGACCGAGATCAAGGTCGAGCTGATCGAGCGCCTGACCGCTGCCGGCCTGCCGGCGATCGAGGCGACCAGTTTCGTGTCGCCGAAGTGGGTGCCGCAGATGGCCGACAGCGCCGAGGTGCTGGCGCGCCTGCGCCGGCCGCCGGGCTGCAGCTATCCGGTGCTGACGCCGAACCTCAAGGGCTTCGAGGCCGCGCTCGCCGCCGGGGCGCGCGAGGTCGCGGTGTTCGCGGCCGCCTCCGAGACCTTCTCGCAACGCAACATCAACTGTTCGATCGCCGAGTCGCTGGCGCGCTTCGAGCCGCTGCTCGCCGCCGCCGAGGCCGCCGGCGTGCGCGTGCGCGGTTACGTCTCCTGCGTCGCCGGCTGCCCGTACGAAGGCGCGGTGGCGCCCTCGGCGGTCGCGCGCGTCGCGCTCGAACTGCTGCGCATGGGCTGCTACGAGATCTCGCTCGGCGACACCATCGGCATCGGCACGCCGGCAACGATGCTGGCGATGCTCGATGCCGTCGGCGGCGCGGTGTCGCCGGCGCGGCTGGCCGTGCACTGTCACGACACGCGCGGCATGGGCATCGCCAACGTCTACGCCTGCGTGCAGGCCGGCATCACGGTCGTCGATGCCTCGGTCGCCGGCCTCGGCGGCTGCCCGTACGCACCGGGCGCGAGCGGCAACGTCGCGACCGAGGATGTCGTCTGGCTGCTCGACGGCCTCGGCGTGCATACCGGCGTCGATCTCGTGAAGCTCGCCGAAACCGGTCAGTGGATCAGCGACCGGCTCGGCCGGCCGAACGGCTCGCGCGCCGGCCGCGCGCTGCTCGCCCTGCGCCACTGACCGCCCGC
>NZ_DAOLKE010000301.1:0-4277 GCF_035331805.1 Plasticicumulans sp.
CCGAGCGCGGCGACGAGCTGCTGCGCACCGGCGCCTGGACGCGCCGCCAGCAGGAGGATGCCTGGGCGGCGTCGATCACCGCCGATGCCACGCTCGCCGATGCCCGCGCGCGGCTGGCCGCAGCCGACAAGCAGCTCGCGTACACCGTCGTGCATGCGCCGATGGCCGGTCGCGTCGCCGAGCGGCCGGTCGCGGCCGGCGATGTGGTGCCGGCCGGTGCGACGCTGTACGTGCTGGTCGATCCGGCCAGCATGCGCCTCGAAGCCGCGGTGCCGGCCGCCGAGCTGCCGCGCGTGCAGGCCGGCGCGGCCGTGGAGTTCACGGTGCGCGGCTATCCGGACCGACGCTTTCGCGGCACGATCGAGCGCATCAATCCGATGGCCGACCCGGTCACCCGGCAGGTGACGCTGTACGTGGCGCTGCCGAACGCCGACGGCGCGCTGCTCGGCGGCCTGTACGCCGAAGGCCGCGTCGCCGCCGACGTGCGCGAGGCGCCGGTGCTGCCGATCGATGCGGTGCCGGCCGGGGCCGCGCAGGCGAGTCTCTGGCGCGTGCGCGAGGGCCGGCTCGAAAGTGTCACGGTTGAAACCGGGCTGCGCGATGCCGAGGCCGGATACGTCGAGATCCGCTCCGGGCTCGATGTCGGCGACCGCATCCTGCTGCGCCCGGCGCGCACGCTGCAGGCCGGCACGCCGGTCGAGATCCTGCCGGTGCTGCGCTGATGGAGGGCAGGGACGGGGCAGGGCAGGGGCGCGGCATGCGCATCTCGGATTTCAGCATCGAGCAGCCGATGGTGACGGTGGTCGCGATGCTGGCGCTGGTGCTGTTCGGCTTGTTTGCGCTGCTCGCGCTGCACACCGACGAGTTCCCGGACATCGAGCAGCCGGTCATCGTCGTCGGCATCCCGTACCCCGGCGCCTCACCCGAGGGCGTCGAGCGCGAGATCCTGGAGCGCGTCGAGGAATCGATCACCGGCATCGCCGGCATCCACGAGCTGCGTTCGAGCGCGAGCGACGGCTATGCGCAGCTGATCGTGTTCTTCGAGTTCGGCAAGAACATGCTCGAAGCCGGGCAGGAGATCCGCGACCGCATCTCGGCGGTGCGCGATCGCCTGCCCGACGAGATGAAGGAGCCGGTGCTGACCCGGGTCGATCCGGCCGACATCCCGGTGGTGTCGCTGACGCTGGCCTCGGACCGGCTGACGCCGGTCGAGCTGACCCGGCTCGCCGATCCCGGCATCGTGCGCGAGCTGCGTCAGGTGCCCGGCGTCGCGCAGGTCGATGTTGCCGGCGGCCAGACGCGCGAGCTGAACGTGCAGCTCGATCCGGCCGCGCTCGCCGAGGCCGGGGTCACGCTCGCCGAGCTCGTGCAGGCGCTGAACGCGCAGAACCTCGCCGCGCCGGTCGGGCGCCTGACGCACGGGGCCGGCGAGCAGACGCTGCGCCTGCGCGGCCGGCTCGACGGCCCGGAGGCCTTCGCGCAGCTCGTGGTCGCGCGCCGCGGCGAGCGCGTGATCCGGCTCGGGCAGCTCGCGCACGTCAGCGACGGCGCCGAGGAGGCGCGTTCGCTCGCCTTCTACGACGGCCGCCCCGCGATCGGCATCGGCGTGCTGAAGTCGCGCGGCGCCAGCACGACGGCGGTCAGCGCCGCGCTGCGCGCGCAGGTCGCGCAGGTGCAGGCGACGCTGCCGGCCGGCGTGGAGCTGCGCATCGTGCAGGACGCCGGCGAGCGCGTCGGCCATTCGGTCGCCAACGTCGGCGAGCACCTCGTGCTCGGCGCGCTGCTGACGGTGCTGACCGTGTTCCTGTTCCTGAACTCGTGGCGCTCGACCGTCATCACCGGTCTGGCGCTGCCGGTGTCGGTGCTCGCGGCCTTCGTCGCGGTCTGGGCCTGCGGCTTCACGCTGAACCAGATGTCGCTGCTCGGGCTGTCGCTTGCGATCGGCATCCTGATCGATGACGCCATCGTCGTGCGCGAGAACATCGTGCGCCATGTGCACCTGGGCCGTTCGCACCTCGATGCCGCGCGCGCCGGCACCGCCGAGATCGGGCTGGCGGTGACCGCGACCACGTTTTCCATCGTCGCGGTGTTCGTGCCGGTGGCGTTCATGTCCGGCGTCGCCGGCCAGTGGTTCAAGCCCTTCGCGCTGACCATCGCCTGCGCGGTGCTGGTGTCGCTGTTCGTGTCGTTCTCGCTCGATCCGATGCTGTCGGCCTACTGGCCCGATCCGCAGCCCGAGGCGCAGCGGCGCGGCTGGCTGACGCGCGCGCTCGATCGCTTCAACGCCGGCTTCGACCGGCTGACCGGACGCTACGTGCGCGTGATCGGCTGGGCGCTCGATCACCGGCTGGTGATGACGGCGCTCGCGCTCGGCAGCTTCTTCGGCGCGCTGTGGCTGCAGGCGCAGTTCGGCGGTGCGGCCTTCGTGCCGCCGAGCGACCGCAGCGAGCTGCGCATCGTCATCGACACGCCGCCCGGCTCCAGCCTCGAACACACGCGCGTGCTGGCCGAGCGCGTCGCCGGGCTTGCCCGCGCGCTGCCCGAGGTTCGCTACACCTATACGCGCGCCGGCAGCGCCGGCGATTTCACGGTCGGCGGCGTCGATACCGCGACCGTCTACGTGCGCCTGAAACCCAAGTCCGGACGCTCGCGCACGCAGGAGCAGATCGGCAACGCACTGCGCGCGCAGGCGCAGCAGCTCGCCGGTGCCGAGGTCGCGGTGTTCTCGGGCGGCTTCGGCGGCGCCTACAAGCCGATCCAGCTCAGACTGATCGGCCCGGATGCGCGCGAACTCGCCGAGACCGCCCAGCGCCTGCTCGCGGCGGCGCGCGAGGTGCCGGGCATCGTCGATGCGAACCTCTCGACGCGCGGGCGCAAGCCCGAGTACGAGCTGACGGTCGATCGCGGGCTCGCCGGTGCGCTCGGCATCACGGTCGCCGACATCGGCCAGGGTCTGCGCGTCGCCTATGCCGGACTCGAAGCCGGCGACTGGATCGACCCGGACGGCGAGACCCGCGACGTGACCGTGCGCCTCGCTCCCGAGTACCGCGAACTCGCCGCCGGGCTGGCGCGCCTGCCGGTCGCTGCACACGCCGCCGACGGGCGCACCGTGTCGCTGCCGCTCGGGCAGATCGTCACCGTCACGCCCGGGCTCGGGCCGCGGCGCATCGATCACTTCGACACCGAGCGCGTGATCGTCATCGAGGCCGCGACCCAGGGCGTGCCGCTCGCCGAGGCCGTGCGCCGGCTCGACGCGCGGCTGGCGCGTGAGCCGCTGCCGCCGGGCCTGCGACTGCAGCACGGCGGCGAGGCCAAAGATCAGGCCGAGGTGTTCGGCAACATCTTCTCGGCGCTCGGCATCGCGCTGCTGCTGATGTACCTGATCCTGGTGCTGCAGTTCGGCAGCTTCCTCGATCCGGTGCCGATCATGGCCTCGCTGCCGCTGTCGCTGATCGGCGTGGTGCTGGCGCTGCTCGTGACCGGCGACACGCTGAACATCATGAGCCTGATCGGCGTGATGCTGCTGATGGGCGTGGTCGCGAAGAACGCGATCCTGCTGATCGACTTCGCCAGGCAGGGCCGCGCGCGCGGGCTGGCGCTGCGCGAGGCGCTGATCGAGGCCGGGCGCGTGCGGCTGCGCCCGATCCTGATGACGACCTTCGCGCTGACCGCCGGCATGATCCCGGTCGCGCTCGGCCACGGCGAAGGGGCGGACTTCCGCGCGCCGCTCGGGCGCGCCGTGATCGGCGGCACGCTGACCGCGACGCTGCTGACGCTGCTGGTGATCCCGACCTTCTACGAGCTGACCGACGAATGGCGGACGCGGGTGCAGGGCTGGTGCCGGCGACGCTGAGCCCGAAGCGGCCTGCACGCGCTCGGATGAGTTGATACGAAGCCGTACGGGCTCTGGCCGGCGATGCGCGCATTGCATGGCTGCGTTTCAGAAATCGGAGGACTTGCGGGCATCCGGTGCCGCAATGGAGCAACCGGCGCCGGATCGGCAGGTCATGGCCAGCCGGCCGCGATTGCGCATCCGCCGGATCGTGCGCCGGAAGCCTGCGACGAAATTCGACGGATCAGGCGCTTGACGGTCGTTTCCGGCCGAAATCCGGGCTTTCCGGGCAAATTCCGGGCTGCGCCGCGCTCCCGGCAGTTTCCTGCTGCAGGGAATTCTTGCGGTGCAGCAGCGTCTGAGCCCGGCGTCGTGCCTGGGATCGCTTCGCAGAGCGGTCCCGCAAGCGCATGATCCGGCCTGCCGTGATGGCCGCATAAGATGC
>NZ_DAOLKE010000302.1:0-4267 GCF_035331805.1 Plasticicumulans sp.
GTGGCAGCTGCCGCCGATGCCGGAGACGATGATCGCCGGCATCGGCGGCACGCTCGGCGCCGGCCTGCTGCTCGGTGCGGCCCTGCTCGGCCTGCGCGTGCGTGCGCTGTCGGCACAGCTGCGCAGCCGCTGACGCGGCGGCGGCGGCGGCGCGCCTCAGTGACCGGCCGGTGCCGGCCGGCCGTACAGATAGCCCTGGAAGGCCTCGCAGCCGCAGGCGAGCAGCGCATCGCGCTGCTCGACGGTCTCGACGCCCTCGGCGATCACCGCGAAGTTCAGCGTCCGGCACATCGCGACGATCGCCGCGACGATCGCCGCATCCTCGCCGTGCCGGGCGATGCCGCGCACGAAGCTCTGGTCGATCTTGACCTGATCGAGCGGCAGCCGGCGCAGGTAGGACAGCGACGAGTAGCCGGTGCCGAAGTCATCGAGCGAGAAGCCGACGCCGAGCGCGTGCAGCGCGTGCATGCGCCCGATCACCTCGTCGATCTGATCGAGCACGACGCTCTCGGTCAGCTCGATCTTCAGGCCCGTGGCATCGATGCCGCTCGTCTGCACGCTGCGCTGCACGCGCTCGACGAAGTCCGGCTCGTGGAACTGGCGGGCGCTGACGTTGACCGCCAGACGCAGCGCGCGCGTCGCCGGCTCCGCCTGCCATTCGCGCAGCTGCGCGCAGGCCTGGTCCAGCACCCACTGGCCGATCGGCACGATCAGCCCGGTTTCCTCGGCCAGCCCGATGAACTCGGCCGGCGCGACCATCGGCCCGTCGACCGGACACCAGCGCAGCAAGGCCTCGGCGCCGATGCGCCGGCCTGCGGCATCGACCTGCGGCTGATACCAGAGCCGGAACTCGTCGCGTTCGAGCCCGCCGCGCAGCGCCGCTTCGAGCTGCATGCGCCGGTCGATCGCCGCCTGCATCGCCGGCGCGAAGAAGCGCACCGTGTGCCGGCCGGCATCCTTGGCCTGGTACAGCGCCACGTCGGCCTGCTTCAGCAGCGTCTCGACCGCCGCGCCGGCCCCGCAGAACAGCGTCACGCCGAGGCTCGGCGTCGAATGGAACAGCGCCGGCCCCGGCCCGAGCGCATACGGCGCGGCCAGCACGCTGCGGATCTTGGCGCTGACGCGCCCGGCGTGCGCGAGGGCTTCGGCCTCGCCGGTGCCGAGGGTCTCCAGCAGCACCACGAACTCGTCGCCCCCGAGGCGCGCGACCGTCTCGTGCTGGCGGATGCAGCCGCGCAGCCGCCGCGCGACCTCGATCAGCAGCCGGTCGCCGACATCGTGGCCCTGGGTGTCGTTGAGCTTCTTGAAGTGATCGAGATCGAGCATCAGCAGCGCACCGTACTCGCCGCTGCGCGTGCTCGCCGCCAGCGCCCGGCCGGCGCGATCGAGCAGCAGCCGGCGGTTCGGCAGGTGCGTCAGCGTGTCGTAGAAGGCCAGCTCGCGAATCTCGTCGGCCGCGGCCTTCTCGTCGGTGATGTCGCGCACCGTCACGCGCCGCCCGCAGTCGAGCCCCGCGCCATCGAACACCGGCCGGCAGGTGTGGGCGACCCAGCGCGTCTGCCCCTCCCGCGTCAGCAGCCGCAGCTGCAGCTCCAGCACCGCGTCGCTGCCGGCTTCCTCGGCCAGATGCATCTGCCAGCGCTCGCGGTCCTCGGGGTGAACCAGCGCATCGATCAGGCCCGGATCGGCGTGCAGCTCGGTCGCCGTGTAGCCGCTGATGCGCAGGACCGACGGACTGGTGCAGCGCAGGCTGCGGTCGCTGCCGAGCCAGTACTCCCAGTTGTGGGTCCAGTCGATCATCGTGTGGAAGCGCGCCTCGCTGTCGGCCAGCGCCTGCTCGACGCGGATGCGCTCGGTGATGTCGCGCGCCGAGATGATGAAGCAGTCGTGCTCGCCGATGCGCGCGGCCTCCAGCGACAGCAGCGCCGGGAACACCTCGCCGTCCTTGCGCCGGAACAGGGTCTGGAAGTTCATCAGGCGCACGCCCTCGCCGAGCGCGGCGATCATCTGCGCACGGCTGTCCGGCGCGCCCCAGGTGCCGAGTTCGGCCGAGGTGCGGCCGATGGCCTCCTCGGCCGTGTACCCCATGATGCGCGTATAGGCATCGTTGATTTCGAGGAAGCGCCCGCTGGCGCGCTCGGTGATCGCGATCAGGTCCGGCGAGGTGCGGAAGATGGTCTGGTACTTCAGCTGCGAGAGCCTGAGCGCCGCCAGCGCACGCTGCTGCTCGCTGACATCCTGGATCAGCGCGATGCGCGCCGGCCGGCCGTCGAAATCCAGCGCCCGCGTCCAGACGTTGACATCGAGGAGGGTGCCGTCGCTGCGGCGGTGGCGCACGGTGTGACAGACCGGAATCTCGCCGGCAGCGGCGATCGCGGCGCGCAGCTGCTGCATCAGCGCCACGTCCTCGGGCGGGCGCAGCTCACGGATCGTCAGCTGCAGGAACGCCTCGCGCGCATAGCCGTAGTGGGCGAGGGCGGCCTCGTTGACATCGAGGATCGCGAGCGTCGTGCGGTCGAAGACCAGCATCGGCAGCGGACTGTGCGCGAACAGGTAGCGGTACTGCGCGAGCGCCGTCTGCAGTTCGCCGGTGCGCGCCTGCACCGCCGCCGCCATCGCATCGAAGGCCTGACCGAGCGTGGCCAGCTCGTCCTGCGCCGGCCGGGGCCCGTCGCTCTGCACGCGCACCGAGGCATCGCCATCGGCCACCGCCAGTGCCGCCCGTTCCAGCTGCGCCAGCCGGCGCACGAAGCCGCGATCGACCAGCAGGCCGAGCAGCCCGAACAGAGCGATGTAGGCGAGCATGCGGCCCGCGAAGTTGTGGCTCCATTCCGCGAATTCCCGCTCGCGGGCCGGCGCCAGCGGCGAGCGCAGGCTCAGCAGGCCGTGGATGCCGGTCTCGCCGGCCGATGCCGTGGGAGCATGGCAGCGCAGGCACCAGCCATCGAAGCGGATCGGCAGCGCGTACAGCAGATGCCGCTCGCCGGTGCTGTCGCGTACCTCGCGCATGTGCTCGCCGGCCTGCGGATGAGCCCGCAGCCAGTCCAGCGCCTGCTGCTGCCCGGCATCGGCGCGGTTGGCCGGATCGAGGGGCCGGTCCGAGACGACCGCCAGCCGCAGCGAAGCCTCCGCATCGTCGGGGGCCGGGAAGTCGCGGGCGATGCGCAGCAGCGCATGCGAGGGCAGCAGCGCCAGCATGTGCGCATCGAGCGGCGCGGAATCTCCGTCGGGCAGGAGCGCGCGGTAGACCTCCCGCGTGCCGAGCAGCACGTCACGCACGTCGCGCGCCTCGTGCAGCAGCTCCGTGTAGACGCGTTCATCGAGGTTGGACCAGGCAACCAGCGCATCGACCAGCGCGATGCCGAGCACCGAGGCCGCCAGCAGCAGCCGGAACCGGGTACGCAGCCGCAGGGGGAAACTCGGCACCATCGTGGAATCGGGATCGGCAGCGGCTCAGGGATCGGAAAACCTGATCATCATGATGGTTTTGTAAGCCGAATCAATCCGCGTAATCGATCGTTACCGGCGCATGGTCGGAAAAGCGCGCGGCCTTGTAGACGCTGCCGGCCTGCGCCCGGCCGGCGAAGCCCGGGCAGGCGACGTGGTAGTCGAGACGCCAGCCGACGTTCTTCGCCCAGGCCTGGCCGCGGTTCGACCACCACGTGTAGCAGGCCTCGCCGTCCTCCGGGTACAGCCGGCGCCAGACGTCGATCCAGCCGGCCTCGCCGTACAGCCGGTCCAGCCAGGCACGCTCTTCGGGCAGGAAGCCGCTGTTCTTCTGGTTGGATTTCCAGTTTCTGAGATCCGCCGGCCGGTGCGCGATGTTCCAGTCACCGCAGACCAGCGCCTCGCCGCCGCGCGCGCGCAAGCCCGCCAGATGCCCGGCGAAGCGGTCCATGAACGAATACTTGACCTGCTGGCGCAGCTCGCCGCTCGACCCCGAGGGCAGGTACAGCGACACGACGCTCAGCGCCCCGAAGCGGGCTTCGAGATAACGGCCTTCGGCGTCCATGTCCTCGAAGCCGGCACCGAGCGCGGTGACGACGGCATCGGGCTCGCGCTTCGACAGGATCGCCACCCCGCTGTAGCCGGGGCGCACGGCATCGACGTAATGGCAGTGCCAGCCCTGCGGCCGGAATTCACGGCCACGCTGGTGTTCCTGAGACTTGGTTTCCTGCAGGCAGACGATGTCGGCCTGCTGCCCGGCGAGCCATTCGAAAAAGCCCTTGCCGGCCGCGGAACGGATGCCGTTGCAGTTCAGCGTGAT
>NZ_DAOLKE010000303.1:0-4260 GCF_035331805.1 Plasticicumulans sp.
AGAGCACGGCATCGACGCTCAGCGCCCTGCCGGACAGGTCCGGGTCAGGGATGAAGCCGTCCTCCGGCGTGTCTGGCGGGCGGCGTTCACTCATGGCTGCGTTCCTCGGTATCGGCCGGCACCCAGCGCAGGCGACCGAGCGTTTCGGCGTCGGCGATGGCGCCGGTCGCGGCCTCGATCTCGCCGGCCAGATCAGCGAGTGCTGCGAGCAGTCCTTGCAGGTTGCGCGGGCTGGCCAGCGGCTCGAAGTCCGCACGCTCGCCGGCCAGCAGCAGCGCGTGAACGGTATTGGCCAGTGCGCGCACGGATTCGGCGCGGTGCGCCAGCAGGGTGAGGTCAGCGGCCGGCGTGCTCATGCGGCGGCCCTCAGTGCCTGCCGGCGGCGCAGATAGGCAACGCGAAGCGAGGGGCGCCCGCGCCACGGCGCAGCAGTGGCCGATGTCGAAGTGACTCCGAGCCTCCAGCAGGCGCGCCTGATCTCCTCCGGAGTCATGGCAAGAACCTCCCGTATCAGCTCGATGCGCAGGCGGGCAGCGGCAAGGCTGTCGGCCGTGGCCGGGGTGGCGGTGTTACCGTGGTTGCTGGTCATGTTGATCGCCTCTTGGTCAGGCGGTTGCGTGGCAAGGGCGCGGCGGTCTGTTGGTAGCAGTCGCCGTGCCCGCTTCCCGGCTACCGGCCGGGGCGGACAAGCGGCAGCACATTGGCTGCGCGCGGCTGTTCGGCATCGGCGATGAACTGCGCCCACAGGGCCAGTGCCGCGCGCCGGTGCGTCAGGTAATCGGACTTGTCGTAGACGCCCACCAGCCCCCCGAGCGCGTGATTCAGGCATCGCTCAGCGACGATCACGTCCACCCCGAGTTCGTCGGTCAGATAGCTGCGGGCGGTTGCTCGAAGGTCATGCGGCGAGAAGTCGCGAACATCTTTCGCCCCGAGCCGCACCAGCGCGGCATTCAGGGTTGTCTCGCCAATGTGATCCTCACCACGGCGCCGGCCGCGGTAGGAGGCATTGCGCGATGGCAGCACCCAGAGCGAGCCGTCTGCCAGCTCGCGCAGTTCCCGGAACCAGTCGGCAACGATCGGTGACAGCGGCACCACGAAGCCGGCGCCGGTCTTGCTGTTCTCGTCCGTGATCCGCCACAGGCCGGCGTCGATGTCTACCTCGCTCCAGCGGGCGCGGATCAACTCGCCTTTGCGCACGGCGGTTGCCAGCAGGACGCGCACGGCCAATTCGTTGTCACGCCCGAGTCCCGGCAGCGCGGCGAGCGCGGCGCGCAGTTCGTCGAGGGTGAGCTTCACGCGCTCGCGCCGCTGCTGCGTGCCGACGATGGATGACACGTTGAGCACGCGGCAGGGGTTCGCCGGCAGCCGGCGCGGAACGCCGTGATCGAACGCGACCGACAGGATTTCAAACAGCCGGCGCGCAACGGACTTCGAGCGTTCGGCTACTTCCTCGATCATCGTGCATACGTCGGCCGGCGTGATGGCGTCGGCATGCATGCTGCCGATGCGCGGCAGGATGTCCTTGACCGCATACCGCTTGATCTCGTCCAGCGTGTTGGGGCGGTAGTCCCCGCTGCGCTTTTGCAGGAAGTCGTCGAACAGCCGCTCGAAGGTCCAGCGGCGCGCGGCTTCCTTCTTCGCTTCCTGCTTGGCGATGGCTACGTCAATGCCCTTGCCGACTTCGAGAAGCAGCCTCAGCGCCTCGGTTCTGGCCAGCGCAAGCCCCATCTCCGGATACCGGCCAAGGGTGACTTCCCGTGCCCGCCCACCGAAGCGGTAGCGCAGTGACCATACGGCAGTGCCGGCCTTCGACAGCGAGAAGGTCAGCCCGCGCCCATCGGCGCGAACGATGGCTTCGCCCGCGCGAATCCATGCGCGCAGTTGGGCATCGTTCAGTGCCTCGAACTTGCGGCGTTTGGTCGGTGGTGAGTCGCTGGTCATGTGTGGCTAGCTCTTGCGGCATGTGTGTATGGCTGCCGGTCTAGCACACAAAATAGGCGGATGCGTACGGAACTGCAAAGACTGGAATGGAATATAAGACGCTGAAATTCAGCCGCTTATGCGGTCAGTTGCTTCCGTTCCAGTCCGCTAGAATCCACATTGAATCTTTGTGCCGCCCAGGTCGATTCCGATCCTGAGGTGTTGATCTGATGGCATTTTTTCTCTTGCACCGCTGGCTGGGCTGCCGGAACGGACACGCTGCATCGACAGGGCGCCGTCCGGCGTGTCACGAACGTCCGTCATCGGGCTGGCTGTCCCGGGGCAGGATCCGTGGCAGTGCGCAAGCGCTCGATGCCGGTGATGAAGGCCTGCAGGCTCGGGGAACGGGGAGCGTCCAGATCGAGCTGCGGCAGGATCGTCTCGGCCCAGGCGTACTTGTCCTGCCCGTTGCAGTCGGCCGGTCGCAGTCCAAGGGCCTCGGCCAGTCGCTCCCAGGCGCCGCAGACGGCATCCGCCTTGAGTTTGCGCAGCTTGCCGAGGCGCGCATGCGGATGGGCGCGGCGGACGGCTTCCGGTTCGGCGATCAGCCAGGATTCGGTTTCCTCGATCGCGATGCGCAGCAGCACATGGGCCGGACGCCGGTCGAGAGCGGCCAGCATGGCTGCCAGACTGGCCTTCAGGGTGCGGCAATCCTCATCATCGGCATCGACCAGCACGACCACGGCACAGTCGGGTACGTGGGCGTACCCGCGCAGCTTGGCCGGCAGCTGGTCGAGCAGTCCGCGCTGTTTCGGGTCCGGTCTTTTCTGCGGATTCACCGGCAGCTGCCCCTTGCCCTTGTGCGGGTGTATGCGGAAATCCTGATCCTCGGTGAGTCCGAAGCGTCGTTTCAGCACTTCCCGCACGGCCGGCACATCGGCACCACCTTCCACCAGCACTTCCAGCAGCATTCAGGGATTCCCCCGCCCGAAATGGTTGCTGTACCAGAGGCTGCCAAGCGGCAGCCCCTCGGCATGCATCTCGCGCACGCCCGGCAGATCCGCTGCCCGCGCGACCGTACTGAATCCGTCATTTCCCTTCGTCACAACCCAGACCTCCTCGGGCTTCAGCGCATCGACGAAATAGGGGGCATGGGTGGTCACGAACACCTGCGGGCCGGTTTCCCTGCGCGCGTAACGGCGCAATTCGCTGGCCAGGGTTTCCAGCAGTTGATGATGCAGGCCGTTTTCCGGCTCCTCGATACCGACCAGCGGCGCCGGCTCCGGGTCTTCCATCAGCAGCAGGTACGCGAACATCTTCAGGGTGCCGTCGGACATGTCGGCGGCGTAAAACGGGTCTTCATAACCCCGCTCGTTGAACTGCAGCAGCAGCCTGCCGTCCTTCTGGCGCTCGTGACGGATGTTCCTGATGCCGGGAATCTTGCGCTCGATCCGCTTCAGCACCTCGCCGAAACGATCAGGGTGGTTGCGTTCGAGGAACTGCACGTAATTGGCGAGATTCTCGCCGGTGCGATTCAGATGCTTGTGCGCACCCGCCGTCGGCAGGCCACGAGCCAGTTCCGGCACGAAGTACGAGAGGTACCAGCCGCGCAGGAAGTCGCGGAATGCCGTGATGCGCGGGTGTTCGGCGATCTGGCCGAGGACGGTGATGCCGAGCTGCTGGCTGTCGGTCAGCCGGACTTCCTCGCGCCGTTCGCCTTCGCCGGTTTCGGTGGCTTCCCCCGCCCAGGCGTAGCCGGCGCCGTTGCGTAATTCGACGAACGGGAACAGGCGACCGTGCACCTTGCCGCTGCGGGCCTGGCGCAGCTGCTCGAACACGACATGTGGCCGGCCGGCCTCGTTGCAGTCGATTTCCAGCGTGTAGCTGATCGGCCGGCCTTTCGGGGATTCCCGGTAATACAGCTCAAAGCCGATCGGTGCATGGCAGCCGCGTGTGCGCAGGCGCTCGAAACCCCCGCGGTGCGGCCGGTCGCAGGCTTCTTCGACCCCGAGTTGCAGGCAGTCACCGATGAAGCCCATGGCATCCATGATGCTGGACTTTCCGGAGCCGTTCGGGCCGATGACCGCGATCAGTTTCGGCAGTTTCTCGGCCTTGCGCTGATCCGGCAGCTTGCCGAGGCTCACATCGTGCAGGGCGCGGTAATTGCGGATGTGGATGCCTTCGAGCAGGGCCATCGACACGGTTCTCCACGGCCAGAGGCAATTTCGGGTTCAATCGGGACGGCCGCAGGGGCCGCCCCGCGGGAAGGCGGATCGGCCCAGGACTCAGACCTTCAGCGGCACGATGACCATCTGCCGGCCGTCGAGGTGCATGCGCCGC
>NZ_DAOLKE010000304.1:0-4223 GCF_035331805.1 Plasticicumulans sp.
ATCACCACTCCGGCAACATCGCCTTCGCCGGCGCTTCGAGATCGACCCCGGGAATGCGCACCAGCACCGGCACGCGCCGGAGTCCCTGGGCGAAGGTGGCTTCCTCGAAGTCCACGTCGTCGCCGGGCAGGTTCGGGTCGTCGAGGCGGATGCCTACGCGGTCGAGTCGCAGCTGGCGGTGTGCGACCGTGATCAGGGCTTCCGGGGCGGACAACACCTCGACGATGCGCGTCAGGTAGTCATCGAGCGTCGCCGTGTCGGCGACTGCGGCCTGCAGCTGCTCCTCGATGTCGGCGAGTTCCTGCTCGGCGGCGCTGCGGTCGGCGTCGTTGCTGCCCTGGCCGGCGATGGCGCCGAGGCCGCGGTGGGCGCGGTCGAGCGCGCGCAGCTTGCCGAGGTGCAGGCGGTAGCGGGTTTCGAGTTCCTCGCGCCGTTCGCGCAGCTCGGTCAGGCGCTCCAGCGCGCGCTGCACGCAGTAGTCGAACACGATCCAGACCACGGCCTCGCGACAGCCGGCTTCGTTCGCGGCCGGGGCGAGAAACACCGGACGGGTGAAGTTGACGACGGTCTGCGGCACGTCGCGGTGCAGCACGCCGTTGTCGAGCTGCACGCCGAAGCTGCCGCGTTCCTCGCAGGTCAGGGCCAGCAGCACGTACAGCGCCGGCGCGGCGTGGCCGTGTGGCGTGGCCAGCCAGTCGCGGATGGTCGGGTCTTCGTTGATCGTGCGGCCGATGTCATCGGCCGAGCCGAAGCAGGCGTGGATCAGCGGATCGCGGGCGAAGGCTTCGCGATCGAGGCGGTGCGGGGCGGCCAGCGCCGCGACGCAGGCGCGCGCGTGTTCGAGCGCGGCCGCAGCGGCCGGCGCCAGGCGCTCGCGATGATCGGGCAGCAGCTTCAGGCGCGGATCGGTACCGGCGATGATCCGGGCGATCGCGGTATCCAGTCCGGCGACATCGTCGAAGGACGGCGTCTCGTCACCGGTGAACAGCGTGCGCAAAAAGTCGAACATGGCGGCGGCTCCGCTCGGGCAGGGGGAAATCCGGGGCAGGGGCGCTCAGTCGCACTGACCGACCGAGCCGGGACGGCAACGGCGGCGATCGGTCCAGATGCAGTCGCCGAGTCTGGCGCCGTCGAAGCGTGCGCCGTCGATGCGTGCGCCGACCAGCGAGGCGCCGGTCAGATCGGCCCCGGAGAAATCGGCGCCGTCGAGGCGGGCGCCATCGAGGCGCGCACCGGCGAGATCGGCGCCGGTGAAGCGGGTGCGCTCGGCGCTGGCACGCTGCAGGCGGGCGGAACGCAGGCTGGCGCCGTCGAAGCGTGCGTCATCGAGCACGGCCTGTTCGAGCCGGGCGCCGTTGAGCCGGGCGCCGTCGAGCACGGCCTTGCCGAGCTGGGCCTGATAGGCGTTGGCAGCGCTGAGATCGGCACCGGTGAAGTTCGCGCCGGCGGCCTGCGCGCGTTCGAGCCGGGCGCCGTCGAGCCGTGCGCCGCTGAAGTTCGCAGCATCGAGCGTGGCCGCGACGAAGCGGGCGTTGCTGAGCGTGGCCCTGGTGAAATCGGCGGCGGCGAGGCGGCTGCGGCCGAAATCGGCATCTTCGAGCTGCGCACCGGCGAAGCGGGCGGCGCTGAAGTCGGTGTACTCCAGAACTGCGCCGCGCAGGTCGATATTGCCGAGATCGGCTCCCGGTTGCGCACAGCCGTACCAGTTGACGCGCCGCGCCGGCGCATCGGTGCAGGCCGCGGACGCGATGCCGGCAGTCAGCGCAAGTGCAAGCGCGACGACGCAGGGCAGTACGCCGGCGGGCCGGGACGGGGGCGGGACGGTCAGGACAGGCTGCGGGCACGCAAACATGGCTCGGGCACACGGTGGCGGGCGGATCGGTCGCGCAGCCTAACGCGAAGCGTCGCCGGCGTGCGCGCCGATGCGGGTGCGATGAAATGGCGGTAACAGGCTGCACGGCCCCGGGCCGGCAGGGGAACATGATCAGCGGCGACCGGAGCGACCGGTGCCGTCCACATCGTGCATCCGGGCCGGCGGAGGCTGGTTTCCAGACGCACGGGCAGGTCCGGCCGGACAGGCCGGGCCAGCCATACAGGCCAGACCAATAAAGCGAGAAGGGGTATACGACATGGAAACCGGAAAGACCTCCGGAGGGCTGCCTCCGGATTTCGAGGGGCTGCATGCCTGCATCGATCACCTGCCCGGCAACGTCATGCTGGCGGATGCCGGTTTCATTCTGCGCTATGCCAACCGCGCGGCGCTGCGCACGCTGCGGCTGCTCGAACCTGAAATCCAGCGGGTCTTCGGCGTGCGCTTCGAGCAGTTGCTGAACGGCTCGATCCATCGCTTCCACCGCGAGCCCGAGCGCATCGAGCGGCTGCTGCGCGACTACGCGCAGACGCTGCCGCGCGAGGCGAGCTTCACGTTCGGCAGCGTCACGCTGCGCACGCACATCAATGCCGTGCTCAGCGACGGCCGGCTGCTGGGGTACTGCGTGATCTGGGACGACATCAGCCGCGAATCCGCGCTGGAGGCGGAAATCGCCCTGAGTCGTGAACGCGCCGGCCAGCTCGCCGCCGACCTGCTGCACCGGCTCTCCGAGCTGCGCCTCAGCGTCGAGGAGATCGCACGCACCTGCACGCAGGTCGTCGAGGTCGCGACCCGCGGGCGCGTGGCCAGCGACCTGGCCGCCAGTTCGGTCGGGCGGCTCGGCCAGCAGGGCGAGGCGATCGGGGGCGTGCTCGACCTGATCGGCAAGGTCGCCGAGCAGACCAAGCTGCTGGCGCTCAACGCCGGCATCGAGGCTTCGCGCGCCGGCGAGGCCGGACGCGGCTTCGCGGTGGTCGCGCGCGAGATCAAGGATCTTGCCGCCGCGACCGCCGGCGCGACCGGCGACATCGCCAAGCGCATCGGCACGATCCGTGACGGCGTCGAGGTGACCGTCGAAGCGATCGAGGCGCTGCGCCGGATCATCGACGAGCTGCATCACCTGCAGACGCAGGTGGCAGCCGCGGTCGAGGAGCAGTCGGCGGTGGTCGCCGAGCTGGAGCGCGCGCGCCTGCAGCCGTGAGCCGGGCGGATCAGGCCTGCGGCAGCCGTGACGGGTTCCACGCGATCTCCCACAGATGCCCGTCCGGATCGCGGAACCAGCCGGTGTAACCGCCCCAGAAGGCCGGCGCGCCCGGCCGGACGATCTGCGCACCGGCCGCCTGCGCCTGCGCGAGCAGCGCATCGACTTCCTCGATGGTCGTGACGTTGTGCGCGAGCGCGAAATCCGTGGTGCCGGGCGTTCCGGCGACGCTGCCGGTTTCATGGGCCAGACTCGCGCGCGGCCACAGCGCCAGCGCCAGGCCGCCGGCCAGCTCAAAGAACGCGACGGCACCGTGCTCGAATTCGCTGCCGACGATGCCGTCCGTCGGCAGGCCGAGGCCGTCGCGGTAGAACCGCACGGCGCGTTCGAGATCCTCGACGGCCAGCGTGATCATCGTCAGGTGTGCATGCATGGCGGCGGTCTCCGTTCGGGGTCTGCAGCCCTCGACCTCTGAATATGGCAGGACGTGCGTCGTCGTGCCGGGAGAATCCGCATGCCGGTCCTGCGCGCAGAAGCCGTTTTCAGCCGGCCGGACGGGATTGGCGGCCGGAAAGCATGAAGTTTTCGCGGTGAAATGCAGGAATTCTGAAACCCGGCCGTGCCGGCAATCGGCATCGGACGGAAGGTATTACCGGAACCGGCATCTGCCGTGATCCATCGCTGCGGGCCGCAGCGGCATTCGGGCGTCATCCCGCATCAACCATCGCGGCAGGCTATCGCGGGCTTTGGCAGGTTCAATTGGTCGCACCGGTGGGCGGGCGGCTATACAGACCGGGCCGGACCCGCAGTACGAAACCAGAACGCAAGTGGAGATGACGAGATGTCCGAAAGCCAATGCCCGTTCCATCACACCTCCGGTGGCGGCACGTCGAATCGTGACTGGTGGCCCAATCAGCTGAATCTGGACATCCTGCGCCAGCACGCCGGCAAGTCCAGTCCGACCGGAGCCGGTTTCGACTACGCCAAGGCCTTCGCCGGTCTGGATTACGCGGCCCTGAAGCAGGACCTGCACGCGCTGATGACCGATTCGCAGGACTGGTGGCCGGCGGATTACGGCCATTACGGGCCGATGTTCATCCGCATGGCCTGGCACAGCGCCGGCACCTACCGCACCGGCGACGGCCGCGGCGG
>NZ_DAOLKE010000305.1:0-4222 GCF_035331805.1 Plasticicumulans sp.
GCCGCCTCGTGCTCGATGACGAGCGCCTGCCCGGCGGCCTGCCGGACACGCGCGCCGAGCAGCCCGGGCTGCCGCAGCCGCCGGCGCGCACCGCGTACTACCGCTCGGCCGAAGTCCTGCGCTTCGTGAACTGGCTGCTGCGCCGGCTCGATGCGCTCGGTCAGCGCCTGGTGTTCGTCAGCGACCCCGACGACCCGCGCCCGGCGCTGCTGCTCGAAGACTTCTTCGCGCGCCTGCACGCGCTCGGCGCACTGCGCGGGGCGCGCTTCGAGGACGCCTGCACGATCCGCCGCGCCGCGACCGGCGCGGCCGCCCTCGCCTTCGAGATCGAGATTGCGCCGGCCGTGCCGGTCGATGCGATCACGCTGACGCTCGCGCCGGTCGACGGCGACTGGCGCGCGCAGGCGGTGGCCGGCCGTGGCTGAGTTCGGACTGTCGGCAAGCGTCTCGGTCGGCTTCGGCGGCGGCGGTCCCGGCGATGCCGAAGCCTCGCCGCCACCGGCGCAGGAACCCGTCTTCGTCCCGTTCCGCTTCCGCGTGCAGCTGTATTCGGCCGATGCCGGCGCACCGTCGGCGCTGATCTGCGCCGGCGCGTTCAGCGAGGTCAGCGGCCTGGAGGCGACGATGACGCCGAAGGCGATTCGCGAGGGCGGGCGCAACTGGGGCGAACTGCAGCGCGCCGGCACGACGAGCTTCGCGACCGTCGTGCTCAAGCGCGGCATGACCTCGGTCGGCGATCTGTGGAACTGGTTCGAGAGCGTCAACCGCCTGAGCGTCACCGGCTACCGGATGCGCGCGACGATCGAGGTGCTCGCCGATGGCAGCGACACGCCGCGCCTGGTCTGGACGCTCGCCAACGCGCTGCCGGTGAAGTTCAAGGGCGCCGACCTGTCGGCGAGCGCCGCGCAGGTCGCGATCGAGGAACTGCACTTCGTGCACGAAGGGCTGACGCTGGCGCGCCCGGGCTGACGCGAGACCGAACGAATCCGGAGGAACCCCGACGATGGCCACCGACGACCCCGCCGTCACCCGCGCCCGGCTCGTGCCCTGGCAGGGCAATACGCTGCTCGATGCGAAGGCGATCAGCGTCGCCTTCAATCCGGTGAGTCTGAAGCTCGCGCTCAGCAACCAGATCAAGGCCGACGCCGGCAACAAGGGCAAGGCACAGAGCGCCGCGCAGTTCGTCGACAAGAGCGCCTCGACGCTGAGCTTCGAGCTGATCTTCGACACCAGCCTCGATTACAGCGACGTGCGCGAGCAGACGCGCAGGATCGCCGAGCTGTTCATGAAGCCGGTCGCACCCGGCGAACCCGGCTACCAGGGCGATGGCAAGCAGCCGACCGTGCCGCGGCGGCTGCGCTTCCAGTGGGGGAAGTTCGGCTTCGACGGGCTGATGCAGAGCTACGCCGAAACCCTCGACTACTTCTCGCCCGAGGGCGTGCCGCTGCGCGCGACGCTGTCGCTGACGCTCGCCGAGGACCGCTTTCAGCACTTCTCGCTGCCCGGCGAGCCGCCGCTCGCGCGCACGCCGCCGCAGTTCGCCCCGGCCGGCGGCGCGACGACGGTGCCGGAGGCCGAGCGCGCCGCCGGTGCCGATCCGGGCCGCGACTGGCGCGCGACGGCGCTGTTCAACGGCCTCGAAACCCCGCGTTTCACGGCCGGAGTCGGCGTCGGGGTCGGGGCTGGAGTCGGCGTCGGGGCCGGCGTCGATGCCGGGGTCGGCGTGTTCGTGCCGCCGGGTCCGGCACCGTCGCTCGGCGGCGGCTTCACGTTCGGCGCCTCGGCCCGGCTCGGCACGCATCTCGGCGCCGCGGTGGAAACCCCGGCACCGGCCGTGCGCGCCGGCGTGTCGATCCGCTTCGGCGTCTGAGCGGCGTCCGGGGGGCACTTTGGCGGGCTTTCTGGCAAGCACTCTGGCGAACACTTTCAGGAGTCCGGGCGATGCCGGTGCATATCGAGGAACTCGACACGACCATGACCGAGCCGCCGCCGGCGCCGGCGAACGACGCGCAGGCCGAGACCGACGCGCGCCCGGTGCAGCCCGATCCGCTGCTGCTCGCGCTCGCGCTCGAGCTGCTCGCCGAGCGCCGGGCCCGGCTGCAGTTCGACTGATGCCCCGGTACAGGAACCCGGCCGATGTCTGACTCCGCCTTCACCGCCGCCCGCCCGTGGTGCCGCATCGACGGCAGTCTGCGCGCCGACGTGCAGACGGCCGTGCTCGCCTGCACGGCCGGTGGCCGCATCGGCGAGCCCGCGCACGCCGAAGTCAGGCTGCTGAACTGGGGCGGGCGTGGCGGTGCCGATGCCGGTTTCCTGTTCGATTCGCTGCAGCCGGGCCAGACGCTGACGCTCGGCTTCGGCGACGACGAGGTTTTCACCGGCGACATCACCGCGGTCGAGGAACGCTACGGCGGCGGCGCGCCGCAACTCGTGCTGCTCGCCGAAGACGCGCTGCACCGGCTGGCACGCAGTCGCCACAGCCGCAGCTTCGAGGCGCTGTCGCCGGCGGCGCTGCTCACGCAGCTCGCCGCTGCCGCCCGGCTGCAGGCCGACTGCAACGTCGATGCGCCGGTCGCGACCTGGCATCAGCTCAACGAAAGCGACCTGGCGCTGCTCTGCCGTGTGCTCGGGCGCTACGACATCGAGCCCTGGCTCGATGGCACGAAGCTCGTCGCCCGCCGCCCCGAAGCGCCGACCGGCACGCTCGCACTCAATGCGATGGACAGCGCCGAGCTGCGCCTGATCGCCGACCTCGCGCAGCAGCCAACCGCGGTCGAGGTACGCGGCTACGACCTTGCGAGCGGCAGCGAAGTCCGGGGCTCGGCGCGCACGCTGCAGCCCCCGCCCGGCGCGGTGACTGCAGCCGCGCGGCTGGCCGCACTCGGCTGGCCCGGTGCCGAGGTCTTCCCGCAGCCGGCCGCCGGCTCACAGACCGACGCCGACGGCCTCGCCGCCGCTGCGTTCGGCCGCCGTGCCGGCGCCTGGGTACACGGCGACATGCGGCTGCGCGGCAACCCGAAGCTGCGCCGCGGCGGCTACGTGGAACTGTCCGGCGTGTCGAAGCGCTTCGCCGGGCGCTACCGGATGACCGGCGTCTGGCAGTCCTTCGATCTGACCGAAGGCTTCCGCACGCGGCTGAAGCTCGAACGCGGGGACTGGAATGGCAGCTGAACCGCAGCCGCACGCCCTCGCCGGTGCCGTCGGCACGCTGCAACTGGCGATCGTCACCGACACGCGCGACCCCGAAAACCGTGGTCGCGTGCAGGTGCGCCTCGTTGCGCTCGAGGTCGAGCTGTGGGCGCCGGTGCTCGTGGCCTCGGCCGGCAACGGCTACGGCGTCGCCTGCCTGCCGAAGATCGGCGAGATCGTCGCGCTCGGCTTCGTCGGCCCGGAGCTGCCGCTGGTGCTCGGCAGCCTGTGGACCGGCGCAGCCCCGCCCCAGCCCGGCGCCGCGCCGGTCGAGCAGCGCTACAGCGTGAAGACGCCGGCCGGCACCGAGCTGCGCTTCGATGACGCCGGCAGCCCGCAGCTGCTGATCGAGACCCCGGCCGGCCAGCGCCTGCGCCTGAGCGACAGCGGCAACGGCCTGCTGCGCATCGAGATCGCCGGCAACACGATCACCGTCGATGGCAGCAGCGTGCGCGTGCAGGCCGTGGAAGAGATCAGCCTCAGCGCCCCGCAGGTCAACATCAGCGCCGGACAGCTCAAGGTCGCGGCCGGCATGAGCCAGTTCAGCGGCGTGGTCAAGTGCGACACGCTGATCAGCAACGCGGTGGTCTCGGCGAGCTACACGCCGGGTGCCGGCAACGTCTGGTGAAGCGATGAACGCCGTCGTCCGTCCGCCCGAGACCGCCCGCCGCCACGCCGGCGAACTCGAACTGCGCGCGCCGTGGTACGCAGCGGCGAGCGATGGCTGCACGCTGCACCGCTACCTCGATGACGACTTCGTCCCGCGTTTCCTCGGCGAACTCGCCGCCGGCGGACCGGCCGATGACGGCTGGACGCAGGCCGACCGCTTCGGCGGCAGTGCGCTGCCGGTGCTGCGCCTGCCGGTGCACCGCGCGTTCTACGTGCTCGCGACCGAAGTCCACTGCGTGCAGCCCGGCCACCCGGCGCTCGACCCGCAGCGCATCGTCGAGGCCGGCTGCGTCGTGCGCCGCCACGACCCGCGCGGCGGCCTGCAGGCCTGGATGCTCGCCGGCGGCCGGCCGCTCGGCTCGCG
>NZ_DAOLKE010000306.1:0-4179 GCF_035331805.1 Plasticicumulans sp.
GCCTGCAGGCGCCGACGGACGTAGGCGATATGCTCCTGCGCAGCGCGCCGCGCCGTTTCCGGTTGCCGCTCGCCGATCGCCTGCGCGATCGCCTGATGTTGCGCCATCAGCTCGCGGCGGGTTTCCGGGCTGACGGCGATTTCCTTCAAGGTCCGCCGCACATGCTCGTGCAGCAGGCGCATGACGCTGCCCACCAGATGCGCATACAGCACGTTGTGCGCCGTCTCGGCGATCGTCAGGTGAAAACCGACATCGGCCGCCACCTGCTCGCTCCGATTGTTGCCAGCGTAGGCCAGATCGAGCCGCGCGTAAGCCTGCGCCAGCCGTTGCAGATCATCGTCGGTCGCGCGCTGCGCGGCCAGCTCGGCAGCCGACGATTCGAGCAGCAGGCGAAACTCGAGCACGTCCTCGTGCAGCGCTGGATGCTGCTCGAGTAGCGGTTGCCAGGGGTCGCTGAAACTCGCCGCCAGGCGATCGGTCACGTACGTTCCGCCGCCATGCCGGCTGACCAGCAGTTCGCGCGAAACCAGCCGCTTGATCGCCTCGCGCAGCGACGGGCGCGAAACGCCGAACTCCAGCGCCAGTTCGCGCTCGGCCGGCAGGCGCTCGCCCGGCTTCAGCGTCCCGTCGAGGATGCGCGCTTCGAGCTGATGAGCGATCGCGTCGGGAATGCGCGGCAGATTGAGCTTGACATGACGCATTCGGGGCAATGCTCGGAGCGGATCGACGAGGAAATGAGGAGAGAGCGCGGAGTGACCGGCGAATGACGGATTCCGGCCGGCGGCAGCCCGCAGTATCGCAGGAAAGCCGCATGCTCACCAGTTCGCCGCAGCGCCACAGCGCTCCGCTACCCGCACGGCGCTGCACGCCGGCCGAAAAATGCAGGCGATGTGTGCAATAGCGCACAGATCCCGATCGCCATCCGGCCGACAATGCGCTCGAGTGCTTGGCGGCCACCACCTCCCTCCCCCCCCTCGCCAGGCGCTTGCAGTACCGGCCCGGCAACGGCTCCCCCACCGTTCCGGGCCATTTTCGTCGACCCGCGCGCCGCTTGCGCGCGATCCGCCGGCTCCCGCTGACCGAGCGGGCGATTGACAAGGCGCGCGCTCCTCGCTAATGTACCGGAAAGTGGTCTTACCACTTTTGACGTTCGCCTTTCCGTCGCATCTTTCCGTCGCATTCGCGCAGAGGAGCCAGTCATGGACGCAGCGGGCAGCCGGCACTATCCGGACAAACCGGTCAAGGTGTATCTCTTCGGAACGTGTCTGATCGATCTCTTCTGGCCGCAGGCCGGCCTCGACGCCGTCCGCCTGCTCGAACGCGAAGGCATCGAGGTCATCTACCCGGCCGATCAGACGTGCTGCGGACAGCCCGCGCACAGCAGCGGCTTCCCCGAGCAGAGCCGCGCCGTCGCGCTCGCCCAACTGGCGCTGTTTCCCGAGCCGTGGCCGGTCGTCGTCCCCTCGGGCTCGTGCGCCGGCATGATGCGCCAGCACTATCCAGACCTTTTCGCCGACGACGCGCAGCACCTGGCGCAAGCGCGCGCGCTCGCCGAACGCGTCTTCGAACTGAGCGAGTTCCTCGTCCATGTCGCGCGCGTCCGGCTGACCGACCTTGGCCCGGCAACGCGCGTCGCCGTGCACACCTCGTGCGCCGCGCGTCGCCAGATGGGAACGCACGCGCACGCCGGCGCGCTGCTCGCCCAACTCAGCCGGGTCGAAGTCGCCGTACACGAGCACGAAGCCGAATGCTGCGGTTTCGGCGGCACCTTCTCGCTCAAACACCCGGCAATCTCGGCCGCGATGGCCGCCGACAAGGTCGAAGCGATCGCCCAGACCGGCGCCGACACGCTGCTTTCGGCCGACTGCGGCTGCCTGCTCAACCTGACGCACACGATCGAGAAGGAAGGCCGGCGACTGCCCGGCGAGCACCTGGCCAGCTTCCTCTGGCAACGCACCGCCGGCGAAGGAGGAAAAGCATGAGCGCACGCGACAACATCCTGCAGCGTCTGCGCGCCGCCGGCAGCACTCGGCAGCCGCTCGAACCCGACATCGAAGGCTTCTACGCCGCCGCCAAAGCCGCCCGGCCCGCTTCGACGCGCGCCGCGCGCATCGCGCTCTTCTGCGAGAAGATGGCTTTCTGGCGTGGCGAGGTCGTACGCGTGACGCGCGACACCTGGCCGGAAAAGCTGCTCGAACTGTGCTGCGCGAAAGGAATCAACAGCCTGCTCTACGGCGAGCACAGCGAGCACGCGGCGGCGCTGCAGGCCGCCGGAATCAGCGGCCTGCGGCCCTACGCGCGGCCGATTGACGACTGGAAAGGCGAACTGTTCAGCGAGATCGACGCCGGCTTCACCTCGACGCGCGGCGGCATCGCCGAAACCGGCACGCTGATCCTCTGGCCGGACAACCGCGAACCCCGCCTGCTCTCGCTCGTCCCACCGATCCACTTCGCACTGCTCGACGCCGACAAGCTCTACGACCGCTTTTTCGACGCGATCAGCGAACAAGGCTGGAGCGCCGGCCTGCCGACCAACGCGCTGCTCGTCTCCGGACCCTCGAAAACGGCCGACATCCAGGTCACGCTCGCCTACGGCGCGCACGGCCCGAAGGAGCTGATCGTCCTCCTGCTGGTCAACCCGGGAGAAGTGCAATGAGCAGCGCCACGCACGAACTGAAGTTCGTCCCCGCCAGCGAGTTCCGCGAGCGTTCGGCCACCGCTGTCGGCGACGCGCACCTGCGGCAAAGCTTCCGCGCCGCGATGGATTTCCTGATCGCGCGCCGCGCTGCGCAGTTTCCCGACCTCGCCGCGCTCGAACAGCAGCGCCGCCTGGCCGAACAGATCCGCCAATACACGCTGGCTCGCCTGCCCGATCTGCTCGAACAGCTCGAGCGCAAGCTCACCGCCAACGGTGTCCAGGTGCATTGGGCCGAAACGCCGGCGCAAGCCAACGCGATCATCATCGAGATTGCGCGCCGCCATTCGACGCGCCTCGTCGTCAAGGGCAAGTCGATGGTCAGCGAGGAAGTCGAAGTCAACCATGCGCTCGCCGCCGCCGGAATCGAAGCACTGGAAAGCGACATGGGCGAGTACATCGTCCAGCTCGACGGCGAGAAACCGTCGCACATCATCATGCCGGCGATCCACAAGACGAAACAGCAGATCGCCCGCCTCTTCGCCGCCAAGGTGCCGGGCGCCCGCTATACCGAATCGGTCGACGAACTGATCGGCATCGGCCGCGCCGTCCTGCGCGAAAAGTTCCGCGCCGCCGAAGTCGGCCTTTCCGGCGTCAACTTCGCCGTCGCCGAAACCGGCACGCTGTGTCTGGTCGAAAACGAAGGCAACGGCCGCATGTGCACGACCGTTCCCGACGTGCATATCGCGATCACCGGCATCGAAAAGGTCGTCGAAAAGCTCGCCCACGTGCCGCCGCTCTTCGGCCTCTTGACACGCTCGGCGACCGGTCAGGCGATCACCACCTACTTCAACCTGATCAGCGGCCCGCGCAAAGCGGGCGAGAAGGACGGCCCGCGCGAGCTGCACCTCGTCCTCGTCGACAACGGCCGCACGCAGGCCTACCGCGACGAACAGATGCGCGCGACGCTGCAGTGCATCCGCTGCGGCGCGTGCATGAACCATTGCCCGGTCTACACGCGCATCGGCGGGCACGCCTACGGAACGACCTACCCGGGGCCGATCGGCGGCATCATCTCGCCGCACCTGCTCGGCCTGGCCGGAACACACGCCTTGCCCACCGCCTCGACGCTGTGCGGCGCCTGCGGCGAAGTCTGCCCGGTGCGCATCCCGATTCCCGACCTGCTCGTCCGCCTGCGCAACGAAGCGCAGCACGACGCGCGCCCCGGTCAGCCGCCGCTGCTCGGCCAGGGCGCCGCGAAGAGCCGTCTGGCCGACGCCGTCTGGCAAGGCTGGGCGGCGCTGCACGCGCGCCCGGCGCTCTACCGCGCCTACGCCTGGCTGGCGACGCGCTTCCGCGCCCTGACGCCGCCCCGGCAATCCGGCTGGACGCTCAGCCGGACGCCGCTCAAACCCGCGCCGCGCAGCCTGCACGAGCTGCTGGCGGAACGAACGAAGCGCTGAACAGCGAAAAAATTTTCGCGGGCGCAGCGCGCCCGGTAAAAAGCGGAAAAGCGGAAAAGCGACGCCGCTGCGCGGCGACAG
>NZ_DAOLKE010000307.1:0-4169 GCF_035331805.1 Plasticicumulans sp.
CCGCGCATCGAGGCCGGCCAGCCGACCGTGTGCTCGGAAACCTGCGTCGGGCGCATCCGCTATCTCGGCGTGCTGCTCTATGACGCCGACCGCATCGAGAAAGCCGCGGCGGTGCAGGACGAAAAAGCCCTGTATCAGGCGCAGCTCGACATCTTCCTCGATCCGTTCGATCCGGCCGTGCAGGCCGCCGCGCGCGCCGAGGGCATCCCGGAGGCCTGGCTCACCGCCGCGCAGGCTTCGCCGGTCTACAGGATGGCGATCGACTGGAAGATCGCCTTCCCGCTGCACCCCGAGTACCGCACGCTGCCGATGGTCTGGTACGTGCCGGCACTTTCCCCGATCCAGTCCAGGGCCGAAGCCGGTCAGCTCGGCATGAACGGCATCATTCCGGATGTCGACAGCCTGCGCATTCCGGTGCGCTACCTCGCCAACCTGCTGACCGCCGGCAACGAGGCACCGGTGAGCCTTGCGCTCAAGCGCATGCTGGCGATGCGCGCCTACATGCGGGCGAAAACCGTCGATGGCGAGATCCGTCAGGACGTGCTCGATGCCGTCGGCCTGCGCCTCGATCAGGTCGAGAGCATGTACCGGTATCTGGCGATCGCGAACTACGAGGACCGCTTCGTGATCCCGACTTCGCACCGCGAGTACGCCTCGGCGACCTACGACGCCTTCAGCGAGCGCGGCGGCTGCGGTTTCAGCTTCGGCAACGGCTGCGCCGATGGCGGCAGCAAGCTGAATCTCTTCGGCGGCAAAAAGCAGACGACCCGCCGCGCCAACCCGATCCGCTTCGTCAAGTGAAGCACCGGACACCCGAGGAATACGCATCATGCTGACGCTGAAGATCGTGTCCGCGCTGCTCTGCTACCCGCAGCCGGATCTCATGGACGCCCTGCCCGAACTGGCCGCGCTCGTGCGCGAGGACGATGAACTGCCGGTCGTCGAGCGCGGCCGGCTGGTGGACTTCATCGACGAACTGGCCGATTCCGACCTCTGGACGCTGCAGGAGCATTACGTCGCGCGCTTCGACCGCGGCCGCAAGCTGAGCCTGCACCTGTTCGAGCACATCCACGGCGAATCGCGCGACCGCGGTCAGGCGATGGTCGATCTGCTCGATGTCTACCGCGGCGCCGGCTTCGAGCTGAAGGCCCGGGAGCTGCCGGACTACCTGCCGCTGTTCCTCGAATTCCTGGCCACGCGCCCGCACGAGGAGGCGCGCCGCCTGCTCGATGACGCGAGCCACGTCATCGCGCTGCTCGGTGCGCGCCTGGCCGAGCGCCACGACCCGTACGCGGTGCTGTTCGACGCGCTGCTGGCGCTGATCGAGCTGCCCGCAGACCTCGGCGAGATCCGCGCACAGGCCGCCAGCGAAGGCCCGGACCGCACGATCACCGACATGGACAAAATCTGGGAGGAGGAACAGGTGACCTTCCTCGCCAGCCAGGCGCCGGACGGCGGCTGCGGCGTCGCGGCGGCCGGCACGGCGCAACCGCTGGCCTTCGTGCCGCCGCGGCAGATGCGCGCGCCGGCGCCTTCGCAGCCGTCCCGCTGAGCCGCCGGCTCCTGAATCCTGAGGAATTCCGTCATGTCCTACCTGAACGACCTGCTGTTCGGCGTCTACCCGTACATCGCCGGCACCGTGTTCCTGATCGGCAGCCTGCTGCGCTTCGACCGCGACCAGTACACGTGGAAGGCGCATTCGAGCCAGATGCTGTCGAACGCCGGCTTCCGGCGCGCCAGCAACCTGTTCCACATCGGCATCATCGGCATCTTCTTCGGCCATCTGGCCGGCCTGCTGACGCCGGTCGCGGTCTGGCACGCGCTCGGCGTGTCGGCGAGCTTCAAGCAGTGGGTGGCGATCGTGCTCGGCGGCCTGTTCGGCACGATGTGCTTCATCGGCCTGACGGCGCTGGTGCACCGGCGCCTGAACGATGCGCGCGTGCGTGCGAATTCGAGCCGCATGGACATCGTGATCCTGCTGCTGCTGTACGGGCAGCTGATCCTCGGCCTGCTGACCATCCCGGTGTCGCTGTTCCACCTCGACGGTGCCAACATGCTGACGCTGATGGCCTGGGCGCAGCACATCGTCACCTTCGACGGCCCGGGCGCCGCGGCGATCGCCGCCAACGTCGGCGGGCTGTTCAAGCTGCACCTGCTGCTCGGCATGACGATCTTCCTGCTGTTCCCGTTCAGCCGCCTCGTACACGTCTGGAGCGTGCCGCTCGGCTACGTGAAGCGCCCGTACCAGATCGTGCGCCAGCGCTGAACGGCCGCCTGTCCGGGCGGGGAAGACGCGCAAGCCGCCTTCCCCGCCGTCTTGCCCGGTAGCGCCGCCATGCCTGACATCTCCGCCTTCGTTTCCGGCTTCCTGAAGTTCCAGGCCGAGCACTTCGGTGAGGACGGCCTGTTCGAGACCCTGCGCCACGGCCAGAACCCGTCGACGCTCTTGATCGGCTGCTGCGATGCCCGCGTCGATCCGGCGCTGCTGACCGGCTGCAAGCCCGGCGACATCTTCATCGTGCGCAACGTCGCCAACCTCGTGCCGCCGTGTACGCCGGACGCCCCGCCCGGCGTCAGTTCGGCGATCGAGTTCGCGATCTGCGGCCTCGGGGTCGAGCGCATCATCGTGCTCGGCCACGCGCGCTGCGGCGGCATCCGCTACCTGATGGACCCGCAGCCGCTGACCGACGAGACCGACTTCCTCGGCCGCTGGATGCAGATCGCCGAACCGGCACGCACGCGCGTGCTGCACGAACTCGCGCACAAGTCGCCCGAGGAGCGCCTGCGCGCGCTGGAGCTGGCGAGCATCCTGCTGTCGCTCGACAACCTGATGAGCTACCCGTGGCTGCGCCGGCGCGTCGAGGCCGGCGGGCTGACGCTGCACGGCTGGTATTTCGACATCGCCGAAGGGGCGCTGCTCGCCTACTCTGCGCGCCGCCAGCAGTTCCTGCCCGTGGTCTGCCCGCTCGATCGCAGCACGCACCGCAAGTACGACGCCGGCCCGACGCCCTGACCCGGCCGCCGCGACCGCCCGCCTCCGCCCCGCCCCCCGAGAGCCGCCATGAGCGAGACCCCCGTGACCGTGACTGTCAACGGTGTCGAGATTGCCGAAACCGACATCCAGACCGAACTGCAGCACCACCCGCTGCCCGACCCGGCGCAGGCGCGTCAGGCCGCGGCGACGGCGCTGGTGATGCGCGAGCTGCTGCTGCAGGAGGCCCGCAGCCACGGCATCGACACCGCCGACACCGATACCGCGATCGCGACGCTGATCGAGCGCGCCGTGCAACTGCCGCAGGCCGACGCAGCCACCTGCCGGCAGGTGTTCGACGCCAACCCGAAGGCCTTCCGCACGCCGGATCTCTACGAGGTCGCGCACATCCTGTTCGCCGCCGCCCCCGGCATCCCCGAGGACCGCGCCGCCGCGAAGAGCGCCGCCGAAACGACGATTGCCGATCTCGTCACCGACCCGTCGCGCTTCGCCGCACTCGCTGCCGAACGCTCGGCCTGCCCGTCGAAGGCCACCGGCGGCCAGCTCGGCCAGATCGGCCCGCGCCAGACGGTGCCGGAGTTCGAGCAGGCGCTGCCGAAGATCACCCCCGGCACGGTCGGCCCCGAGCCGGTCGAGACGCGCTTCGGTTTCCACGTGATCCGCGTCGAACGCCGCATCGACGGCCGCCCGCTCGCCTTCGAGCAGGTGCAGGACAAGATCGCGCAATACCTCGCCGACACGGTGCGGCACACGGCCATGCGCCAGTACCTGCAGGTGCTGATCGGCAAGGCCGAGATCAGCGGCATCGAGCTGGAAGGCGCGGGGGCGGGGTCGCCGCTGGTGCAGTAGGCAGATGAAAGCCGGCGGCACAGCCGTTTCGCGCTGCGCCGCCTTCCCCGCGTTTGATCCGCAGCACTCCCCGGTGCAAAACCTGCAGCCCGCCCCCTAAGCTTCCGCAATCTCCTCCTCCCGGTCGGCAGGCCATCATGCGGAACTTCAGCGCTGTCATCGAACGCTGCCCGGATACCGGCACGTACGTCGCTTATGTCCCGGGCTTCCCCGGCGCCCATACCCAGGGCGCCACGCTCGACGAGCTTGACCAGAACCTGCGCGAGGTCATCTCGATGCTGCTGGAGGATGGCGAACCCAGGCTGCAGACCGAATTCATCGGCGTTCA
>NZ_DAOLKE010000308.1:0-4157 GCF_035331805.1 Plasticicumulans sp.
ATCAGGCGCTCGGCCTCGTCCGAGGTCTGCACGAGCACGGTGCGGTACTCCGAGGGCGTGCGCTCTTCGAGCAGCATGACCTCGACGCGGTTGCGCATGCGCGTCAGCGGCGTGCGCAGGTCGTGCGCGACGTTGTCCGAGAAGCGGCGCATGCCCGACATCAGCGCTTCCAGCCGGTCGAGGATGCGGTTCAGGCGCAGCGCCACCGCATCGATCTCGTCGTGGTGGTTGCTGATCTCCAGGCGCCGGGTCAGGTCGCCGGCCATGATCTCGTCGGCGGTGCGCGCGATCGTCTCGACGCGGCGGCTGTTGCGCTTGCCGAGCACCAGCCCGAGCAGCACGGCGATCAGCAGGCCGAGCGGCAGCACGTAGCGCGCGAGTTCCTGGATGTAGCGGTGCAGGCCGCGGATGCCGTCCGGCCCCTGCGCGATCGCCAGCAGCGAACCATCGGCGAGCGAGCCGGTGATCAGCAGGTATTCGTTGCCGGCCACCGACTGCACGCTGTTGCGTTCGAGCCCGGCCGGCAGCTCGACCGGCAGCGAGCCGAGCACCAGCCGGCCTTCGCCATCGAGCAGCGCCAGGGTCCGGCCGGTGACGCTGCGCCCGTCATGCACGCGCTTCAGCGCCGAGCGCAGGCCATCGGCTCCGAGATCGCGGTAGATGGCGCGATAGACATCGAGCTCGGCATTGAGCTCGTCGCGCACCGCGCCATCGACGTAGCGCAGGATCGACCATGACACGCCGCCGAGCAGCACGGCGACGCAACTGCCGTAGAGCAGCGCGAACAGCAGCGACAGCCGGAAGGCCGTCGTGCGCGCGAAGCTACGGATTCTCGGCAAGTTTGTAGCCGATGCCGCGCAGCGTGTGGATCAGCGGCGGCAGGCCGGCGCGATCGATCTTGGCGCGCAACCGGCTGATGTGCACGTCGATGACGTTGGTCTGCGGATCGAAGCTGTAGGCCCACACGTGTTCGAGCAGCATCGCGCGCGTGACCACCTGTCCGGCGTGGCGCGCGAGGTATTCGAGCAGCCGGAACTCGCGCGGCTGCAGCCGCACCGGCGCACCGGCGCGCACGGCCGTATGGGCGAGCAGGTCGAGTTCGAGGTCGGCGACGCGCAGGCGCACCGGCGGGGCGGTGCCGTGCCGCCGGGTCAGCGCTTCGAGCCGCGCGAGCAGCTCGGCGAAGGCGTAGGGCTTGGTCAGGTAGTCGTCCCCGCCGGCACGCAGACCGACGACGCGGTCGTCGAGCTCGGCCAGTGCCGACAGCACCAGGATCGGCACCGTCGAGCCGGATTCGCGCAGCCGGCTGACCAGACTCAGTCCGTCGAGCCCGGGCAGCATGCGGTCGACGATCAGCGCGTCGTGCCGACCTTCGAGCGCCCGCACCAGACCATCGTCGCCGCGCACGGCGTGCTCGACGCGATAACCGCTCTCGTTGAGTCCTTTGACCAGATACGCCGCAGCTACGGTGTCGTCTTCGATGACGAGGATGTTCATAGGGGCTCGAAGCTCGCTGGAAACGGCAGGCAGGAAAGGTAACGGCCCGGCATGTAAATTTAGTTGAAAAATTGCGTTTTGGTAATGCTTTATGTGCAGCCGGCCAACGACGACGACGATCGTCGCAGCCGATTCCCGATCCCCTGCCAGACGCCGGCCCGCCTGCCGGCCGGGAGCCCGATGAGCGCCCCGCCTCCGCACCGCAACACCGTCCGCTCGCTCGATCCCTACCGCCACCGCGGCGGGCCGCTGGCGCTGCCGCTGGCGCCGCTGAAGGCCAGCCTGCACCTGTTCGGACTGATGCTGACGATGTTCAGCGTCACGATGCTGCCGCCGATGGCGATCGGCGTGCTCTACGGCGACGGCGCGGTCGAGCCGTTCGCGCACACGCTGCTGATCACGCTCGCGAGCGGCCTGCTGATCTGGCTGCCGGTGCGTCGCCAGAAGCTCGACCTGCGCAACCGCGACGGCTTTCTGGTCGTCGTCGCGTTCTGGGTGACGCTGTCGCTGCTGTCGGCGATCCCGTTCATGCTCTCCGAGCAGCCGCACATGCCGCTGGTCGATGCGGTGTTCGAGGCCGTCTCGGGGCTGACCACGACCGGCGCCACCGTGCTCGCCGGCATCGACAGCCTGCCGCACGCGATCGTGTATTACCGCGCTCAGCTCAACTTCTTCGGCGGCATGGGCATCGTCGTGCTGGCGGTGGCGCTGCTGCCGATGCTCGGGGTCGGCGGCATGCAGATCTACCGCGCCGAGACGCCCGGCCCGATGAAGGACGAAAAGCTCACGCCGCGCATCACCGAGACCGCCAAGAACCTCTGGTACATCTACGTCGGCCTGAACGTGCTCTGCACCGCCGCGTTCTGGCTGGCCGGCATGGACCTCTTCGATTCGGTCTGCCACAGCTTCGCGACCATCGCGCTCGGCGGCTTCTCGACGCACGACGCCTCGATCGGCTTCTATCAGAGCGACGCCATCGAGTTCGTCGCCGGCTTCTTCTCGCTGGTCGCGGCCGTCAACTTCGCGCTGTTCTTCTTCGCGTGGCGCCAGAAGAGCCTGCGCGCGATCCTCGTCGACGAGGAGTTCCGCTTCTTCGTCAAGGTCATGGCCGTGCTGATCGGCGCGGCGATCGCCGGGCTGTACTTCAGCGGCACCTTCCCGCTGTGGGAATCGATCGTGCACGGCTTCTTCCAGACCGCCTCGATCGTCACCGACAACGGCCTGGTCGCCGCCGGCTATCCGGACTGGCCGATGGCGGTGACGCTGCTGCTGCTGCTCGGCAGCTTCTTCGGCGGCTGCGTCGGCTCGACCTGCGGCGGCATCAAGGCGATCCGCTTCCTGCTGCTGTACCGCCAGAGCGTGCGCGAGATGAAGCTGCTGATCCGCCCGACGGCGCAGATCCCGGTGCGCCTCGGCACGCGCACGGTGCCGGATCGCGTCATGCAGGCGGTGCTGGCGTTCTACTTCCTGTACATCTTCGCGTACTGCGCGTGTTCGATCGGCGTCGCCGCAACCGGCGCCGACCTCGTCACCGCCTTCGGCTCGGTCGCCGGCTGCATCAACAACATGGGCGTCGGCCTCGGCGAGACGGCCTCGAACTTCTCGCCGCTCAGCGACACCGCGACCTGGATCGTCACCGCCTCGATGCTGATCGGCCGGCTGGAGGTGTTTCCGCTGCTGCTGCTGTTCGTGCCGTCGTTCTGGCGCTGAGCGGGCGTTGCCGGAAATACCCTCCCTCCGGACAAGACCGCCTGATTCCGGCCGCCCTCCATCGCGCGGGTCCACGCCGGCTACACTCACCGGCCACGACGGGCACCGGAGATGGCCGGAGGTGCGACATGCTGCAGCGTCTTTTCGGCGTCCCGGTACTGAGCGTGCTGCTGTGGCTCGCGGCCGCTCCGGCCCAGGCGACGGCCGTGATCGAGGATCCCGCCGCCGGCGGTCACAGTGTGTTTGTCTGGGAAGCAGCCGGTGCCCTCTCGGGCATCTTCGATGCGGGTCCGGACGACGGAGTCTCCAGCGAAACCGGCAGCACCGACTGGCAGCTTGCCCTTGCGGCGCCGGGCCTGCTCGGGATCGTCATCAGCGGCGTCTACAACCGTCCGCCGACGGTGCTCGATCTGCTGATCGACGGCATCGGCGTACCCTGGACCACCTCCAGCGTCCGCGCCGAGGTGATCAGCGAGGATGATCAGGGCGTACCGCTGGAGATCATCCACCACTTCGATGCCCGGCTCGATGGCCTGCTGCTGGCGGCCGGGGAACACCGGCTGACGCTGCTGCCCTCGGCCGACAACACTGACGGCACGGCAGGTTTCATCACCTTTGCCGCCGTCGTGCCGGTACCGGCTCCCCCGGCACTGGCCCTGCTGGCGGCCGGTTTCGGGCTTGTCGTGGCCTTGCGGGCACGCCGGACCGCCAAAGCAGCCTGAAGCGCAGGGGCATATTCCTTCCCTGCGCAGGCGGTAACGGCGCCCGGGCAGCGCGGCCAACGCCGGAGGCGGGCGCTGCGGGCGGTTTCAGCCGTCGCCGCGGCGCGAAGCCCCAGTAGCCTCACCCGAAGCCGCGCAGCGCCAGCCCGATCTGCAGCAGCCCGAACAGCACGACCAGCCCGCCGGCGGCGGCGCGCACGGCCCGCCTGCGCACGAAGCCGCCGAGGG
>NZ_DAOLKE010000309.1:0-2577 GCF_035331805.1 Plasticicumulans sp.
GGGGTCGGCCAGCGGCAGCGCGCGGGGGGCGGCCGCACTCACGGATTCACGAGCCGGCGCAGCGGGATGAACAGGTCGCCGGCGATCAGGCCGCGCTCGCCGCCGGCCTGCACGGCCAGATCGGCGGCCTTGGCGTGCAGCCAGGCGCCGAGGCGCGCCGCGTCGAAGGCCGTGAGCCCCTGCGCAAGCAGCGCAGCGATGATGCCGGTCAGCACGTCGCCCATGCCGCCGCTCGCCATGCCGGGGTTGCCGGCAGCGATCACGACCGGCACGCCGTCCTCGGGGCGGGCCGAGGCGATGACGCTGCCGGCGCCCTTGAGCACCGCGACGCCGCCGAAGCGCTCGGCGAGTGCTTCGGCCGAGGCGAAGCGGTTGGACTGGACTTCGGCGGTGCTGCAGCCGAGCAGGCGCGCGGCTTCGGCCGGATGCGGGGTCAGCACCCAGTGATCGCGCCGGGACGGGGCATCGGCGAGCAGGTTCAGGCCGTCGGCATCGAGCACCAGCGGCAGCGCGGTGGCGAGCGCCGCCTTCCAGAGGCCACGCCCCCATTCGCTGCGTCCGAGCCCGGGGCCGACGGCGAGCACGCTGGCGCGCCCGAGCATCGACGCGAGCGCCTCGGCACTGCCCACGCTCCGGAACATGATCTCCGGCCGGCCCGACAGCAGATGGCTGGCGTGTCCCGGATGGGTCGCGCAGCTGACCAGCCCGGCGCCACTGCGCAGGGCCGCCTCCGAGCAGAGCTTCACGGCTCCGCCCATGCCGGCATCGCCGCCGATGACGAGCACGTGACCGAAGTCGCCCTTGTGCGCCGTGCGTGCGCGCGGTCCGAGCAGCGCGCCGCGATCGGCAGCGCTGTAGCGCAGCGCCTTGACCGGTGCCGCGGCGATCACGGCCGCCGGGGCGCCGAGATCGGCGAAGTGCAGCGTGCCGGCGTGCGCCGGACCGGCACCGGTGACGAGGCCGGCCTTCAGGCCGATGAAGCTGACGGTTGCATCGGCGATCACGGCCGCCTCGCCGAGCACGCAGCCGGTATCGGCGGCGAGGCCCGAGGGCAGGTCGATCGCCAGCACGCCGGCACCGGCGGCGCGTGCGGCGTTGATGGCGCGGATCGCGCTCAGGAATTCGCCCTCGACCGGCCGCTCCAGGCCGGTGCCGAGCAGCGCATCGACGATCAGGTCGCAGCGCGCCAGCCGCTCGGTGCTGAACGGCCGCACCGGCACGTCGGCCGCGACCGCATCGCGCAGCGCCATCGCCGCATCGCCCTTGAGCCGCTCCGGCGGCAGCAGCCACAGCGCCTCGACCGCGACGCCCCGCTCGATGAGCAGGCGCGCGAGCACGTAGCCGTCGCCGCCGTTGTTGCCGCCGCCGCAGATGATCGCGGCGCGCGCAGGCTGCGGCCAGTGCTGGTACAGCGCCTGCACGCAGGCCTCGGCGGCCCGCGTCATCAGCAGGTAACCGGGGAGGTTGTGGTCCTGGATGCTGGCACGGTCCATCTCGCGGACCGAGGCGGCGCTGTAGAGACGTTCGGGCAGGCGGTCGTCGGGTAACTTCATGGCCTCATGCCGCATTGCAGTATTTCGGGTTCGGGCACAATAGCCTTCCGCCCCGTGTGCCGCCAGCCGCAGGCCCGTCCGTGACCGAGCCTTCCCCCCCGCCCGTACCCGCAGCGCCGCAGACGCCGGCCGGCTGGGCGGCGCTCGCGGCAGACATCCGCACCTGGGCGCGCGAACTCGGCTTCACGGCGACCGGCATCAGCGGCGTCGATCTCGGCGAGGACGAGCAGCGGCTGATGGACTGGCTGGCCGCCGGTTTTCACGGCGACATGGACTACATGGCCCGTCACGGCACGCTGCGGGCGCGGCCGGCCGAACTCGTGCCCGGCACCTTGCGCGTGCTGTCGGCGCGCATCGACTACTGGCCCGGGGCCGGGGCGGCCGATGCCGGAACCGTGCTCGCCGACGGCACGCGCGCCTACGTCGCCCGCTACGCACTCGGGCGCGACTACCACCGCATCGTGCGTCCGCGGCTGGCGCGGCTCGCGCAGCGCATCGAGGCCGTGACCGGACCGTTCGTACACCGCGCCTTCGCGGATTCGGCGCCGATCCTCGAAAAGCCGCTGGCCGCGCGCGCCGGTCTCGGCTGGGTCGGCAAGCATTCCAATCTGCTCGCCCGCGACGGCTCGTGGTTCCTGCTCGGTGAGCTGTGCATGGCGCTGCCGCTGCCGGTCGATGCCCCGCAGCGCGCGCACTGCGGACGCTGCACGGCCTGCATCGACGTCTGCCCGACGCAGGCGATCGTCGCGCCCTACGTCGTCGATGCGCGCCGGTGTCTTTCGTACCTGAGCATCGAGCATCACGGCCCGATCCCGACCGAATTCCGGCGCGCCTTCGGCAACCGCATCATGGGCTGCGACGACTGCCAGCTGTTCTGCCCGTGGAACCGCCACGCGCAGCCGGCCATCGAGCCGGACTTCCGCCCGCGTCACGGCCTGGATGGTGCCGGCGTGGTCGAGCTGTTCGGCTGGGACGAGGCGACCTGGCTTGCGCGCAGCGAAGGCATGGCGCTGCGCCGGCTCGG
>NZ_DAOLKE010000309.1:2677-4156 GCF_035331805.1 Plasticicumulans sp.
TCAGCCCCGCGCATTGATCGCCTCGATCTCCTCCTGCAGTTCCAGCCAGCGTTCCTCGGCGCTTTCGAGTTCGCGCGCGAGCGTTGCCTGCCGTGCCAGCGCATCGCGCAGCTTCGCCTTCTGCGCCTCGGCATAGAGGCCCGGATCGGCGAGGGCGGTTTCGAGCGTCGCCTTTTCGGCGTTGAGCTTCTCCATCGTCTTTTCGACCTTCGCCAGTTCGCGCTCGACGGGCTTGCGCAGTTGCGCGAGGCGCTGGCGGGATTCGGCGTCTGCGCGTTTCTGTTCGCGCTTTTCGGCCGCGCTCGGGCCGCCGGCGGCTTTCGATTGCGCATCTTCCTGGGCGGACTGCGCGGCGCGCGCAGCCTTCTCGCGTTCGGCGAGCCAGTCGCGGTAATCGTCGAGATCGCCGTCGAAGGGCCGGGCGCGGCCGTGGCCGACGATCAAAAAGGCGTCGGTAGTCGTGCGCAGCAGGTGACGGTCGTGCGAAACCACGATCAGCGCGCCTTCGTAATCCTGCAGCGCGACGTTCAGCGCGTGGCGCATGTCGAGGTCGAGGTGATTGGTCGGCTCGTCGAGCAGCAGCAGGTTCGGCCGCTGCCAGACGATCAGCGCCAGCGCGAGGCGCGCCTTCTCGCCGCCCGAGAACGGTTCGATCGGCTCCAGCGCGCGCTCGCCGCGGAAGTCGAAGCCGCCGAGGAAGTTGCGGATGTCCTGCTCGGAGACGTTCGGCGACAGCGCCTGCACGTGCTGCACGGCCGTGCGCTCCGGGCGCAGTTCTTCGAGCTGGTGCTGCGCGAAGTAACCGATCGCGAGGCCCTGACCTTCGCGCCGTACCCCGCCGGCGAGCGGCAAACGCCCGGCCAGCAGCTTGATCAGCGTCGACTTGCCGGCACCGTTCGGCCCGAGCAGGCCGAGGCGCGTGCCGGGCTGAATGTCGAGATTCAGCCCGGCGAGCACCGGCTGATCGCCGTAGCCGACGCAGGCTTCATCGAGCGCAAGCAGCGGATGCGGCATCGACTTCGGCGGCGCGAATTCGAAGCCGAACGGCGAATCGACGTGCGCAGCACTGATCAGCTCCATGCGATCGAGCGCCTTGATGCGCGACTGCGCCTGCCGCGCCTTGGTGGCCTGGGCGCGGAAGCGGTCGATGAACTTCTGCAGGTGCGCAATCTCGCGCTGCTGCTTCTCGAAGGCGAGTTGCTGCTGCGCGAGCTTCTCGGCGCGCTGGCGTTCGAAGGCCGCGTAGTTGCCCGGATACAGCGTGATGCCGAGCTGCTCGATGTGGGCGATGCCATCGACGACGTTGTCGAGGAAATCGCGGTCGTGCGAGATCAGCAGCAGCGTGCCCGGATAGGCACGCAGCCAGCCTTCGAGCCAGATCACCGCGTCGAGGTCGAGATGATTGGTCGGCTCATCGAGCAGCAGCAGATCGGAGCGGCACATCAGCGCGCGCGCCAGGTTCAGGCGCATGCGCCAGCC
>NZ_DAOLKE010000310.1:0-4152 GCF_035331805.1 Plasticicumulans sp.
GCCCTCAGCCCGGTTCGGTGGCCAGTTGCCGGCGGGCGCGGCGGGCGGTCGGGCTCAGCGCGCCGAGGATCAGCGCCAGTGCCGCCAGCAGCAGCGCGAGCGACAGCGGCCGCTGCAGGAACACGCTCGCGTCGCCGCGCGCGAGCAGCAGCGCGCGGCGCAGGTGCTCCTCGAACAGCGGGCCGAGCACGAAGCCGAGCAGCAGCGGCACGGTCTCGCAGCCGGATTTCTGCAACAGATAGCCGAGCAGCCCGAACAGCGCGGCCAGGTACAGGTCGCCCGTGCGGTTGGCCAGCGCGTACAGGCCGAGGCAGCAGAACAGCAGGATCGCCGGATACAGCAGCCGGTACGGGGTGGCCAGCAGCCGTACCCACAGCCCGATCAGCGGCAGGTTCAGCACCAGCAGCATCGCGTTGCCGATCCACATGCTCGCGACCAGCCCCCAGAACAGCACCGGATCGTGGACGATGACCTGCGGACCCGGCTGGATGTCGTGCAGCGTCAGCGCACCGATCATCAGCGCCATGATGGCGTTCGACGGGATGCCGAGCGTCAGCATCGGGATGAAGGCGGTCTGCGCGGCGGCGTTGTTCGCCGATTCCGGTCCGGCGACGCCCTCGATCGCGCCCTGGCCGAAGCGGGCAGGGTCGCGCGCGCAGGCCTTTTCGAGCGCGTAGGAAGCGAAGGCCGGCAGCAGCGCTCCGGCGCCCGGCAGCAGCCCGAGCAGCGTGCCGAGTGCGGTGCCGCGCAGCACCGCCGGCACGGCACGCCGGGTGTCGGCCCGATCCGGCCACAGCCGGCCGCAGGGGCGCATCGCCGGCGTGCGCCGGCAGGCGTGCTCCAGCCCGTGCAGCAGCTCGGCGAAGCCGAACACGCCGACGGCGAGCACGGTCGTGCCGACGCCGTCATCGAGTTCGCGCAGCCCGAAGGTGTAGCGCGCGACGCCGGAGTTCGCGTCGGTGCCGATCAGCCCGAGCAGCAGCCCGAGCACGACCATGGCCAGCGACTTCAGCAGCGAGCGGCTGGCGATCGCGACGGCGCCGCTCAGGCCGAACAGCATCAGCGAACAGTATTCGGCCGGTCCGAAGTCGAGCGCGAAGCGCATCAGCAGCGGCGCGCAGGCGGCAAGGAACAGCGTGCCGACGCAGCCGGCGAAGAAGGAGCCGAGCGCGGCGACCGCCAGTGCCGTCCCGGCCCGGCCCTGCTTCGCCAGCGGATGACCGTCCCGGCAGGTGACGACCGAGCTGGCCTCGCCGGGCAGGTTGAGCAGGATCGACGTGGTCGAGCCGCCGTACTGCGCGCCGTAATAGATGCCGGCCAGCATGATCAGCGCCGTCAGCGGCGGCAGGCCGTAGGTCAGCGGCAGCAGCAGCGCGATGGTCGCGACCGGGCCGAGGCCCGGCAGCACGCCGATCAGCGTGCCGAGCAAAGCACCGGTGAAGCAGGCGAGCAGGTTCTGCGCCCCGGCGGCGGCGGCGAAGCCGAGCTGCAGGTGCCCGATCAGTTCCACGGCAGCCCCGCAGGCCAGACCGGCAGCCGCAGGCCGAGGCCGTGCACGAACACGGCGACGGCCAGCACCCCGAGCACGACGGCCTCGATCAGCGCCACCCGCCAGCCGGCGCCGCGCAGGCCGGCGCTCGCGAGCAGCACCAGCGCGCTGCTCGCCACCAGCAGCCCGGCACTGCGCAGCAGCAGCCCGAACAGCACGACGCCGCCGAGCACGGCGAGCAGCGGCCGCAGCTGCAGCACCGGGAACGGAGTGCGCGGGCCGCGGCAGGCGCCGGCGGCCATCAGCAGGCCGAGCAGCAGCAGCAAGGCCCCGAGTATGCCCGGCAGGAAGCCGGGTCCGAGGTCGGCGGCCGTGCCGGCCGGATAGCGCCGGGCGATCCACAGCGCCCCGGCGCCGGTGGCGGCGAGGGCCAGTCCGACCAGTCCGTCGCGAGGGTCATGAAACACGGGAAAGGGGCTCCGCGGGCCGCCGGGGCGTCCGCTCACGGCTGGCGGGCCGCGGCGGTGGCGGCGAAATGACGCTGCCAGAGCGCGTCATCGGCCTCGATGCGCTGCGCCAGCGCCGCCGGCGGCAGCAGCTCGATCTGCAGCAGCAGCTTCGTCAGGCGCTCGCGCACCGGGGCGGTTTCCAGCGCCGCGGCAGTCGCCGAGGCCAGCTGATCGAGGATCGCCGGCGGCGTGCCGGCCGGGGCCAGCATCGCCTGCCACGAAGGCACCGTCACGCCCCGGATGCCGGCTTCCTCCAGCGTCGCGGTGTCGGGCAGCGCCGGCAGGCGCTTCGGCGTCAGCACCGCGAGCGCGTTCAGCAGCCCCTCGCGCACGTGTGGCAGGCCGGTGGCCACCGGGCCGAAGGTCAGCTGCACGCGGCCGGCCAGCAGGTCGGGCAGGGCTTGCGACGAGCCCTTGTACGGCACGCGCGTCAGCGGCACGCCGGTGGCCTGCATGAAGGCGGTCGCGGCCAGCGCCTCGCCGGGCGTGCTCGCGGAGTAGAACAGCGGTTCGGGACGGCTGCGCGCGTATTCGATGAATTCCGCGACGTTCGCCGCCGGCACCGAGGGATGCACGAACAGTGCGAACGGATAGCTGCCGATCGCGGCGACCGGCGCCAGATCGCGCAGGGCATCGAAGGGCGGCGGCGACTGCAGGTGCGGCAGCGCGACCAGCGAGCCGACGCTGAACAGCAGCGTGTAGCCATCGGGGGCCGCCTCGACGACCGCGCGCGCGCCGATCGCGCCATCGGCGCCCGGGCGGTTCTCGACGACGAAGGGCTGGCCGAGCGCCTGCGACAGCGCCGTCGCCAGCGTGCGCGCCGCGGCATCGGTCGGTCCGCCGGCCGGCAGCGTCACGATCAGCGTCACCGGCCGCTGCGGGTACTCGCCCGCCTGCGCGCCGGCGGGCACCGGCACGAGCGTCGTCAACATCATCAGCATCATCGACAAGGCTGTCAGCCTGCGGAACATGGCGCCTCCCGTGGAATGGTCGTCAGGGCGGGCACCGGCCGGGCCGGCGGCGGACCGGCACTGCGGCGAGCGCCGTCGACACAGGCTAGGCAGCGACCGGCCAGGTCCGTGAGAGCCGCTTTGGCATGCATGGTCTTAACCGCTGGTTTAGGCTGAGCCCCGGTTTCCGGCCGGAAAGATGCTTCGTGGACAAGCTGCGCGCCATCCAGTATTTCGTCGCCGCCGTGCGCGAGGGCAGCCTGAGCGCTGCTGCGCGCCGGCTTGAAGTCAGCGTGCCGGCGGTCGCCAAGCTGGTCGCGGCGCTGGAGCGCGAGCTTGGCGCGAGCCTGCTGGATCGCAGTCCGCGCGGACTGGCGCTGACCGCCGACGGCGAGCGCTATCTCGCGGTCTGCGAAGGCGTGCTGCAGCAGCTCGCCGGCATCGAGCGCCAGCTCGGCCGCCAAGGGGCAGGCCCCCGCGGCAGCGTCGTCGTCGAACTGCCGCCGCTGCTCGCACGCTTCTGGATCCTGCCGGCGCTGCCCGAACTGCACCGGCAGTACCCGGAGGTGCAGATCGAGCTGCGCCTGATCGACCGCTCGACGATCACCGATGCCGATGCCGGCGGCTGCGATGTCTGCATCGTGCTCGGCTGGCCGGAGGCGCTCGATCGCGTCGTGCGCCAGGTCGCGCGCATGCGCCTGCTGGTGTGCGCGACGCCTGCCTACTGGGCGCGGCACGGCCAGCCGCAGCGCCCGCGCGATCTGGCGCGCCACGTCGCCTGTCTGGTGCGCAATCCGAAGGGCGTGCTGCTCGATTACTGGCGCTACCGCCGGGGCGAGGAGGAGGAGGCCGTGAAGCTCTCCGGCTGGCTGGTCAGCGATCACCGCGACGCCGTGCTCGATGCCGTGCTCGCCGGCGAGGGCATCGGGCGTTTCGCCGACCTGTCGGTCCAGCACCTGCTGCGCACCGGGGAACTCGTGCCGGTGCTGCTCGACTGGGAGACGCCCGACGATCCGCCGGTCAACCTGCTGCACCGGCCGCTGGCGCAGGGCCCGAGCGCGCTGCGCGTCGTCGTCGAATTCCTCGATGCCCGCATCCGCCAGCTCGAAGCCGGCCGCGGCGCTCCGCATGCGGACGCGGAACCCGACGCCCGGCCGCTCTGGTACCGCCGCGCCTACGGGCGGGCGTCAGCGGTCGGCGGGGC
>NZ_DAOLKE010000311.1:0-2455 GCF_035331805.1 Plasticicumulans sp.
CCGGTTCCGGTTTTCAGGCCGGGATCAGCGCCAGATACAGCACGGCCTCGCCCTGACCGGGATTGCGCTATGCGGGCGCCAGCGAAGGGCGGGCGTCAGTCGCCCATCGGTGCCAGCCGGAAGGCCGGCACGGCGGTCTCGGCGCGCAGTTGCCGGCACAGGGGTTCGAAGCCGGCGGAACTGCGCGTGCGCACGACCAGCCGGTATTCGAAGCGCCGGCCGTTTTCGGTGAGCCGGTAGCCGATCTGCGTGATGCCGACGCGGCAGGCGGCGAAGCGGCTGCGCAGCGTGGCCTCATCGGGTACGGCCGCCGTGTCGTAGCGCACGGTCAGCTGCGCGTAGTGCCACGCCGGCACGCGCTTCTCGATCCAGTGGAAGGCCGACAGGGTCGTCAGCGTCAGCAGCGACACGATCACGGCCGGTTCGAAGTAGCCGGCTCCATACAGCAGGCCGAGTACGGCGGTGATCCACAGCGACGCGGCCGTGGTCAGTCCGCGCACCGTCAGCCCCTCGCGGAAGATCACGCCGGCGCCGATGAAGCCGACGCCGGTCATGATGCCCTGCGCGACGCGCGTCGGATCGGTGCGCAGCGCGGCATCGGCATCCTCAAGCCAGGCCTGCGGCTGCACGCCGAGCAGCATCAGCAGCGCCGAAGCCAGACAGACCAGCGCGTGCGTGCGGAAGCCGGCCGGACGGCCGCGGAAGGTGCGTTCGAGACCGATCAGCGCACCGACCCCCCAGGCACAGCCGAGCCGGATCAGCAGCTCGGGCAGGTCGGGATCGGCGAACAGGGCGCGGAGGAGATCGTCGGGCATCGGGGTGTGCCGTGAACGGGCAACGCCAGCCGGCAGCGCGGGAACGACAGAAAAGGCGGCACCGGTTCGTCCGGATGAAAGCTGGACGCCGCAGGGCCAGTGGGACGGCCGAGGCGAACGAACCGGTACCTGGAGTCCCCGCCGGTCGTTCGGCCCAAGCTGACGGAAGCCCGGTCGTCCGGTGCGGAGACCTTGCAGGTATAGCGGCAGCGGCGGCGGCAGGGCGTTAACCTTATTTCATATTTGAACGCCCCGGCGCGCCCGCCTCAGGCGTGTTCGGGGATCGGTGTGGCGATGCGGGTCAGGGCCACCGGCAGCGGCTCCAGCGCCCGCTGCACGGCAACCGTCCATTCATCGCAGTCGCAGTGCGGGCAGGGGCCGTCCGGCGTGGTGTCCGGGCACAGGCCGCAGTTCGCGCAGCAGAAGCGCAGGCCGCCGGCCTGCGGCAGCGCATCGGCGTGCCATTTCGGCGGCTGTTCGAGATCCCAGGGCGGGATCAGCGGCAGGCCGGGCGGGGTTTCCTCGGGCCGCCAGCGCAGCACGCTGATCTGTCCGCCCTGCTCGATGTAGGCGCGGCGCACCTGACCGAGCTGTTCGATGTCGCGCAGGCGCAGCGCCTCGAAGGCTTCCTCGGGGTTCATCGGCACGCCGGCCATCGCGCGCACCTGCAGCACGCCGTCGCGCACGAGTTCGACCGGCTTGCCTTCCATCAGCGTCTCGACCTTCTCGGAGCGCGCCAGCAGCTGCGTGTAGCCGAGCTGCAGCAGCGTGATCACCGCGATCACGGCGATTCCGTGCAGGAGGGGCACGTCGTCGTAGAAGGTCGGATCGCCGGCCGCCGAGCCGAGGATGATGACCATGCCGAATTCGAGGATCGACAACTGCCCGAGCGTGCGCCGTCCGAGCAGACGCAGCCACAGCATCAGCGCCACGTACATGACGACGCTGCGCAGCGCGATCTCGATCAGGAAATCCGGTGACTCGTTGCCGAGCCAGAGCTTGGCCCAGTCCGGCGCTTCCATCGTCGCATCCCCCCGGTGGTCGTTCTCGCGCTCCGACCGGGATGCGGGGCCGGCGGTTCCGGCGGCAGGTTTTCAGCGGCGCACGCGCTCCAGCGTCCGCCACGTGAAGGCGTGGGCGTGGCGCGCATCGGCCGGATGCGGCTCGGCAGCGGTCTCCCGCCAGTCGGCCGGATCGAGCGCCGGGAAGAACGCATCGCCGTCCGGCGCGGCGTCGACCTCGGTCAGGTAGAGGCGGTCGCAGATCGGCAGCGTCTGCGCGTACAGCTCGGCACCGCCGATCAGCATGATCTCGGGTGCATCGCTGCAGGCGGCGAGTGCGGTATCGAGCGACGCAAACACCCGCGCACCGGCGGCGTGGTAGCCGGGATTGCGTGTGATGACGAGGTTGTCGCGCCCCGGCAGCGGCCGGCCCAGCGACTCCCAGGTCTTGCGCCCCATCAGCACCGGCTTGCCGAGCGTCAGGCGCTTGAAGTGCGCAAGGTCATCGGGCAGGCGCCACGGCAGCGCGTTGCCGGCGCCGATGACGCGGTTGCGGCCGATGGCGACGATCTGGCTCAGCATGCGCGCAGCATCACAGCTCGCCGCCGATCGCGAACATGCCGTCGAGGTCGTGGCGCG
>NZ_DAOLKE010000311.1:2555-4149 GCF_035331805.1 Plasticicumulans sp.
GCGCAGCATCACAGCTCGCCGCCGATCGCGAACATGCCGTCGAGGTCGTGGCGCGAGTGCACGCGGAAGGCGACGTGCGTCTGCGAGTCGCGGATGCCCTCGACCTTCAGCATCCGGTGCGTGACCACGTCGGCGAGCGCGTCGTTGCTGTCGACGCGGATGATCGCGGCCAGATCGTGCACGCCGGCCAGCGAATAGACCTCGGTGATGCCGGGGATGCCGGCGAGCGTCTCGGCGACCTCGTTGATGCGGCCCTTCTCGGTGTTCAGCAATACCAGTGCGGTGACCATGTCCGTATCTCTCGTGCCGGTGGGGCGTTCGTCGTCATCGTCGAGCGCTGCGTTGCCGCGGCTCGCTGGCGCCGCGTGGCGGAAGCCGCTCGCATGCGGGGGGGGCCGGGCTCAGATGCCCTGATCCTCACGGTTCTTGACCTTGCGCATCTCCCAGCAGTCGACGCAGCACGGCACCTCGTGGGCATCGAGGCGGAACGCCGTCAGGTGCTGGCCCCAGATGCAGCCGGAGTCGAGCGCGTAGATGCCGCGGGCCCGGAAGTAACCGAGCGCCGCCCAGTGGCCGGTGATGATGCGCAGATCGGCGTTGCGCCGCCACGGCACCTCGAACCACGGCATCAGGTCCGGCGGCTGGCTGCCGGGCGCGCCTTTCTGGTCATAGCACAGCGAGCCGTCGGCAAACACGAAGCGCATGCGCGTCATGACGTTGACGATGTGCCGCAGCCGCGGCAGTCCTTCGAGGTCATCGCGCCAGGCGCGCGGCTCGGAGCCGAACATGTGCGCGAGGAACTCCGGATAGCCCGGGCCGCGCAGCACGGCCTCGACCTCGTGCGCGCAGGCCTGCGCCAGCGCCAGATCCCAGTGCGGCGACAGCCCGCCGTGGACCATCGTGAAGCCGAGCGCGTCATCGTGATGCAGCATCGGCAGCCCGCGCACCCAGGCAAGCAGCTCGGCGGCGTCGGGCGCGTCGAGCACGTCATAGAAGGTGTCCTTCTTGCCCGGCTTGACGTGGCCTTCGGCGACCGCGAGCAGCGTCAGGTCGTGATTGCCGAGCACGGTGGTCGCGGCCGGGCCGAGGGCGCTGATGTGGCGCAGCGTCTCGACCGAATGCGGACCGCGGTTGACCAGATCGCCGGTCAGCCAGATGCGGTCGGTGTCGGGGTCGAAATGCAGCTTGTCGAGCAGGCGCAGCAGGGGCTCGTAGCAGCCCTGCACGTCGCCGATTGCGTAAACGGCCATGCGGTCTCCGGAAGGCACGGCACGCTGACTGGCGCAACAAGCCGGACAGCGCGGGGGGAGGGCGGGATGTTGTGCCGCAGCATGCCGCAGAAATACGCCGGCTTTCCAGTGCGGATGCAATGGTTTTCAGGATGTGGAATATGGCAGCCGGCTGCCTCATCCGGTCCCGAGGCTGAACTGCGCCTCACCGATCGGCATCGACGCTCCGCCCGCAGCGGCGTGATGGTCGAGCACGTCGTCGATGCGTGCCGGCTCGCCGCAGACCACATCCCGGCACCAGACGCCGAAGCCGCCGCGGCTGTTGACCGCCTGCACCCAGGCATCGAGCGCACGGCGCTTGCAGC
>NZ_DAOLKE010000312.1:0-4135 GCF_035331805.1 Plasticicumulans sp.
CCGGCGCCGGCCGCGGGCGAGCGCCGGCAGCCAGCACCAGCGGTTCAGCGCGCCGAGCGCGAACAGCAGGAGGGCGAGTCCGAGCTTGGCCATGAACAGCCGGGCGTAGGTGTTGCCCCAGGCCGGCGACGGCGGACCGAGCTGCACGCAGGCGATCAGCAGGCCGCTCACGGCCAGTGCGCCGAGCAGTTCGCGCCCGCGATGCGCGAAGCGCCCGAGCACGGCCAGCGCCGGCCGCTGGTCGTCGATCTTCGGGTCAACGCTGCGCAGCGCATATTCGGTCGGCCACAGCGCGCCGAGCCAGATCGCCGCAGCCGCCGCATGCACGACCAGCACCGGCGCCAGCCAGCCGCCGGTGAGCGCGTGCACGGCATGGCCGCCGACGCCGAAGCTCAGCAGCGCCGGCACGGCACCGGCGAGCAGCCAGCCCCGCTTCCATTCGCCGGTTTTCGGCAGGCAGGCGAGCACCAGCAGCCCGGGCAGCGCCAGCGCCGCGGCCAGCGGATAGGCGGTGTGGGCCAGGGCTGCATAGGTTTCATCCTCGAACCAGTCGGAGGTGCCGGCCAGCGCCGCGCCTTCGGCGAGCAGACGCGGCAGCAGCAGCGCCAGCCCGAGGCGCGCCGCCACGCGCACGACACGCACGCTGCGCAGCCGCGCCTTGCCTTCGGGCCGCAACCACGGCAGCGCCAGCGCGCCGCCGGCGGCGATCAGCAATGTCAGCTCGGCCAGCAGCCGCAGCACCAGCGGCGGCGATACCGCGCCTGCCGCGACCGCCACCGGCGCACCGGTATCGGCCCCGGCCGTGCCGACCCGCCAGCTCAGGCTGCCGGCGACCGGATGATCGTCGGCCGAAGCCACGCGCCAGCTCGCGAGATAGACGCCATCGCCCCCGGCCGGCAGCGTCACGCGCAGGCTCTGCGTGACCGGGGCGCCGGCGGCGAGACTCGCAATCGTCGTGCCCTTGCGATCGAGCACGCGCAGCATCAGCGGCCGCACCGGCTCGTTGAAGCGCAGTTCGACCGCCGCCGGCTGGAGACTCAGCTGCGCCCCGTCGAGCGGATCGCTGGCGAGCAGCGCCGCATGCGCTTCGGCACGCCCCGCCACGACGAGACTCAGCAGGGCACAAAGACACAGGGCATACAGGAACGGCAGGGCGGGTTTCAGGCGATCGGGCATGCGCTTCTGGCAGGAGGCAAACGGAACATCCGTCAGGGAACGGGATCGGTCAGGCGCAGCAGCGGCGCCGGCCGGGGCAGATCGTGCGCGGACTGGCCGGCAGCAGGCAACCCGATCCAGCGTTCGACGGCTCCGCCAATGCAATCCTGCACGGTCGCAAACGCCAGCGTGCGTCCCGCCCCGGCCGGCAGTTTCATCAGGATCGCGAATTCGTCGAACTGCTCATCGGGCAGGACGCCGCCATGCCAGCGTACCTCGCGCACGCCGTCGCGGATGGTCTGGCCGTGGCTCTCGTAGGCTTCGGCGAGCGGACCGCGTTCGGTCTCCAGCGTCCAGCCCGGTTTCGGCTGCGGCTTCACCGACACCACGCCGTCCGGGATGCGCACGCGCACGCCGGTGGTTGCCGCGCCGCTGCAGCCGTGCGGCACGCGCAGCACCGCCTTGTAATGGCTGCCGGCCGGCGCTTCGAGTCGCTCCAGCGTCACATGCGCCGAGGCACCGAAGGACATCAGCCATGCCGCGCAGCTTGCCGCGCAGGCCGATCGCCATTTCGCCTGGCGCTGCGGGAGGTCGGCACAGAGGATACGGGTGGACGAGGGCTTCGGCAGGGACATCGGCGCGACTCCGGCAGACGAGGGAACCGCCATTGTCGGCATCGCCCACTGCCCGCCGGCAGCGCCTGCGACCATCGGTCGCAGGCGACGGACGGCAAGGACCAATCGCCGGCAGCCATGCGGCCGGATTGCGGACAAGTAGCGGCCGGTGCAAGGGTTTTGCGGCACCGCGGATTGTGCATCGGCCACCCCGCGGCAAGCCTGCGCACGCCTCGCCTGCGACACCATGTCACGCGACGGCTCCCCGCAGGCGGCACGAGCATGCCGGGCCTCCGCCGCTGCCCGAACGGACCCTCCCCATGCGCTGCCCCCTGCCCTGCCTCGGCCTCGCCGCCGCCACGCTGACCCTGCCCGTGCTGGCCGCCGATGGCGACACCCCGCTGCTGGAGGTCATCGTCACCGGCCGCGCCCCGGCCTCGCTGACCGTGCCCGACATCGACGCCGCCCGCGCCGAACTCGCCACCGTGCCCGGCGGCGCCGGCGTGGTCGAGGCCGCCGACGAGCAGCGCGGGCGCAGTTCGACGCTGCAGGACAGCCTCGGCTTCGCAACCGGCGTGTTCGTGCAGCCGCGCTTCGGCGCCGAGGAATCCCGGCTGTCGATCCGCGGCTCCGGCGTGCAGCGCACCTTCCACCTGCGCGGCATCCGCCTGCTGCAGGACGGCGTACCGGTCAACCAGGCCGACGGCGGCGGCGACTTCCAGGTGCTCGACCCGCTGGCGCTCGAATACACCGAGGTCTGGCGCGGCGCCAACGCACTGCGCTTCGGTGCCGCGACGCTCGGCGGCGCGGTCAATTTCATCAGCCCCACCGCTCGCAGCCCGGCCGGGGCCGGCAGCCGGCTGCACTTCGAGGCCGGCAGCCATGGGTATCTGCGGCCGTTCGCGAGCTACGGCGCCGCCGACAGCCAGCGCGACGGCTATCTGGCGATTTCGGGCTTCGCGCAGGAAGGCTTCCGCGAGCACGCCGAACAGGAAACCTGGCGGCTGTCCGGCAACTGGGGCGAACGGCTCGGTGCCGGCGTCGAGAACCGCGTCTGGATCGGCGCCGTCAACAGCAACTCGGAACTGCCGGGCAACCTCACCAAAGCGCAGATGCGCCGCGACCCGACGGCCGCCGCCGCCGGCAACGTCGCGCTCGACCAGCAGCGCAACTTCGACCTGTTCCGCATCGCCGACCAGCTGACGCTGGTCAAGGACGGCGCGCGCACCGACTTCGCCGCGTATTTCGTCCACAAGGACCTGCACCACCCGATCTTCCAGGTGCTGCATCAGGTATCGCAGGACGCCGGCCTGAGCCTGATCCACATGCTCGAAGCGCCACTCGCCGGGCGGGCGAACCGCCTGACGGCCGGCGTGCTGGCGAGCCGGGGTCGGCTCGACGATCACCGCTGGGTGAACCTCGCCGGCCATACCGGCAACCCGACCGCGCACAACGAAGGCACGGCCTGGAATCTCGAAGCCTTCGTCGAGAACCAGCACGAAGTCATCGACCGGCTGTGGCTGGTCACCGGTCTGCAGGGCGCGATCGCCAGCCGCCGCATCGACGACCGCTTCCCCAGTGATGGCGACCAGAGCTACGACGATTCCTGGCGCTCACTGAACCCGAAGCTCGGCCTGCGCTGGCAGGCGACGCCGGGCGTGCAGTTCTATACGAACCTCAGCCGCAGCGTCGAACCGCCGAGCTTCGGCGAACTGCGCGGCGGCACCGGCGCGCCGGAACTTGATGCCCAGACCGGCTGGACGCTCGAGATCGGCAGCCGCGGCGAAGCCGGCCCGGCGAACTGGGATGTCTCGCTGTACCGCGCCCGCATCGACGGCGAACTGCTCGGCCTCAATGACGGCAACGGCAACCCGCTCGGCACGATCAACGCCGGGCGCACGATCCACCAGGGCCTCGAACTCGGGCTGGAACTGCGTCCCGGTGCCGATTTGCACCTGCGTGCGAGTTATCTGCTGAACGACTTCCGCTTCGATGGCGATCCGGTCTACGGCAATAAGCGCCTCGCCGGCATTCCGCGCCAGTTATTGCGCACCGAACTGCTGTGGGAAACCGCCGCTGGTTTCTACGCCGGCCCGACCGCCGAATGGTCGCCGGACCGCTACCCGGTCGATCTCGCCAACACGCTGTATGCCGACGATTATGCGATCTGGGGTTTCAAGGCTGGCTGGCAGCCGAAGCGCGGCCGCAACGCCGGGCTGTCGCTGTTCATCGAAGCCAGAAATCTCTCGAACACCACCTACGCCGCCACCACCGGCGTCATCGCCGACGCCCGCGGTCGCGACTCGGCGCAGTTCCTGCCGGGCGACGGGCGATCGGTGTATGCGGGGGTGGATTACCGGTTTTGA
>NZ_DAOLKE010000313.1:0-4132 GCF_035331805.1 Plasticicumulans sp.
GCGCAAGCCCGGCTTCAGCCGCGCAGCCATTCGCCCGGCTCGACGCACTCGTAGTCGAGCGCCTCGGCGACCGCGCGGCAGGTGATGCGCCCGGCGTGCACGTTCAGCCCGGCCATCAGGCCCGCATCGTCGAACAGCGCCTGCGGGAAGCCCTTGTCGGCCAGCGCCAGCGTGTACGGCAGCGTGGCGTTGTTCAGCGCGAAGGTCGAGGTGCGCGGCACCGCGCCCGGCATGTTGGCGACGCAGTAATGCACGATGCCGTCGACGACGTAGGTCGGTTCGGCGTGCGTGGTCGGGTGCGAGGTCTCGAAGCAGCCGCCCTGGTCGATGGAGACATCGACCAGCACCGCGCCGGGGCGCATCTGTGCGAGCTGCGCGCGCGTGACCAGCTTCGGCGCCGCCGCGCCCGGCACCAGCACCGCCCCGACCACCAGATCGGATTCGAGCACCTGCGCCTCGATCGCGTCGCGGGTCGCGAACAGCGTCGTCAGGCGCGGGCCGTATTCGATGTCGAGCGCGCGCAGCCGATCGATGTCGCGATCGAGCACGGTGACGTGCGCGCCCATGCCGACCGCCATGCGGATCGCGCCGGCCCCGACCACGCCGCCGCCGATCACGGTCACCTGCGCCGGCGCCACGCCGGGCACGCCGCCGAGCAGCACGCCGCGGCCGCCGTGGGCCTTTTCCAGCGCATGCGCGCCGGCCTGGATCGCCATGCGGCCGGCGACTTCGGACATCGGCGCGAGCAGCGGCAGGCCGCCGCGTGCACCGGTGACGGTTTCGTAGGCGATGGCGGTGACGCCGGATTCGACCAGCAGCCGGGTCTGTTCCGGGTCCGGGGCCAGATGCAGGTAAGTGAACAGCAGCTGCCCGGCGCGCAGGCGCCGGCACTCGACCGGCTGCGGTTCCTTGACCTTCACGATCATTGCGGCGCGTTCGAAGACTTCCGCGGCCGTCCCGAGGACCGTGGCGCCTGCGGCGAGGTACTGCGCATCGTCGCAGCCGATGCCGAGTCCGGCATCGTGTTCGACGAATACCGTGTGGCCGTGCGCGACCAGCTCGCGCACGCTCGCGGGGGTCAGTCCGACCCGGTATTCGTGGTTCTTGATCTCTTTCGGGACACCGATCTGCATGGCACGGGCACTCCTGCAATCGCCGGCCGCACGGGCTGCGGTCGTGGCGTGGCGGCAAGCATGCGCCGCGCGTTTGCGGCCGGCAGGGCCGGCTGGCAAGCAGATTTGACGGCTGGACAGATTCATGGCCAGCGCGCACGGCCGCGTGGTCGCGGCAGTCCGCAAGCCGTCCGGCAAGCAGGGGCGCTTCCCTGCGTGGCAAGGGACGACCGATGCGCGGCATCTGCACTTCGATGCGTGGCAAGGGATGCCCCCTGCGCGGCAGGCACGGATCGGTGATCGCACGGATTCGGGCTGCGATCGGCAGTGGCGGGCCACGACGCAGCGCGGGTGCTCGTGGTCGACGACCGCCCGCGCAGGCGCGGAAGTGGCGGATCGGACAGACAAATGCCGGCCTGCAGGCGCTGGCACGGTCCCTGAAGTGCCTTGCCTGTCCCGTGCCCGGAGTGTCGCCCGATGCCGACCGTCCCCGCGAAATCCCGCAGCCCCGCGCTGCCGCCGCGCCTGCTCGCCGCGATCCGCGCCGAGCAGCAGGCCAGCGAGCGGCTGATCGGCCAGGTGCAACTGGCCGTGGTGCTGACCTTCGGCCTGCTGTGGGCGATCGCACCGAGCCCGCCGAGTCCGGCGCCGAGTCCGGTGCCGTGGGCGCTGGCCGGCTATCTGCTGGTGACGCTGACGCGGCTGGCGTGGACGCAGCGCCGGCGGCTGCCGGACTGGGCGGCGTACCTGTCGATCGTCGCCGACTTCGCGCTGCTGTACGGGCTGATCTGGAGCTTCCACGTCCAGTACATGCAGCCGCCGGCGTTCTCGCTGAAGGCGCCGACGCTGCTGTATGCGTTCATCTTCGTCGTGCTGCGCGTGCTGCGCGTCGAGCTGCGCTTCGTGATCGCGGCCGGTGCGGTGGCGGTGGCCGGCTGGGCGGCGCTGGTCGGGCTTGCGATCGGCGGCAACCTGCACGATGCGGCGATCACGCGCGACTACGTGCATTACCTGACCGCCAACGCCGTGCTGCTCGGCGGCGAGTTCGACAAGCTCGCGACGATGCTGACCGTGACGCTGATCCTCGCGCTCGCGGTCGCGCGCGGGCAGCGGCTGCTGGTGCGGGCGACGGTCGAGTCCAACGCCGCGATGCAGCTGTCGCGCTTTCTGCCGATGGCGGTGGCCGTGCGCATCGCCGCCGCCACCGAGCGCCCGCCGACCGGCGACGGCGAGCTGGCGCCGGCGACGATCCTGTTCCTCGATCTCGAAGGCTTCACGACGCTGGCCGAGGCGCTGCCGCCGCCGCAGCTGATCGCGCTGCTGAACGAGGTGTTCGAGGCCGTGGTCGCGCCGATCGAGCGCCACGGCGGCGTCGTCGACCAGTTCATCGGCGATGCGGTGATGGCGACCTTCAACCTGCCGCAGCCGCACGCCGATCACGCGGCCGCCGCGGTGGCGGCGGCCCTCGACATCCAGACGCTGATGGCGACGCACCGCTTCGGGACCGGCGTGCGGCTCGCGGCGCGCATCGGCATCAACACCGGCATCGTCGTCGGCGGGCTGGTCGGGGCCGGCGAGCGGCTGGCGTACACGGTCTACGGCGATGCCGTGAACCTCGCGGCGCGCCTGGAGCCGCTGAACAAGGACTACGGTACGCGCGTGCTGCTGTCGGAGGCCACGCGGCTCGCGGCCGGCGAGGCGCGCTTCGCGTGGCGGGCGGTCGGCGAGGTGCGCGTGCGCGGGCGCTCGGTGGCGACGCCGCTGTATACGGTCGATGCACCCGAAGCCGCGGCCCCGGCGGACGATGCGGGCTGAGCCGGGGAGGGGTGCCGTCATGTCATCGTCAGGCTTACACGATCGCTTCTGCCGGCTCTGGCACGCGCACGGCGGACGCGACGCCGGGCAGGTGTTCGCCGGACTCGCCGCGCACTACGCCGAGCCGCAGCGGCATTACCACACGCTCGCGCACATCCGCCGCTGTCTGCGCACGCTGGATCATTACCGCGCATCGGTGCCGCAGCCCGATCTCGTCGAGCTGGCGCTGTGGTGCCACGACGTGATCTACGCACCGGCGGCGCGCGACAACGAGGCGAGAAGCGCCGACTGGTGGCGGGCGCAGGCTGCGGGCTTCGCGCCGGCCAGCGTCGATCTGGTCGCCGACGCCATCCTCGCCACCACGCATCGCCAGCCGCCGACGGGCGCAGACGCGGCCTGGACCGTCGACATCGATCTGGCCGGACTGGCGCTGTCGCGATCGAGCTTCGCGCGCGACGGCAGGAAGCTGCGGGCCGAGCGACCGGAACTCGGGGAGGCCGAATACGGTGCGGGGGAGCGGGCGTTTCTGTCGGGGCTGCTGGCGCGGGCGCGTATCTATTACACGGAAGCGCTGTATGCAGATGGCGAGGCGCGGGCGCGGGAAAACCTGCGGCGGCGGATCGCGACGCTGACAGGGGCACGGCATGCCGGAGCGGCCGGCGGGCTTTCAGCCCTTGGGACGGGCTGACGAAGGAAGCCCCTCGCTCGCGCAGTCGGCCGCAGCACTGTTTGACAGCTTCGGCCGGCTCCTCGCCAGCGCCGGCAGCCTGCCGACCTACGGCTACAGCGGCCGCGAGCCCGACGCCACCGGCCTCGTCTACTACCGCGCCCGCTACTACGCCCCGGAGCTTGGACGCTTCACGCAGCCGGACCCGGTGGGGTTGGCCGGGGGGATCAACCGGTATGCGTACGTGGGAGGGAACCCGATTGATTTCAGGGATCCGAGCGGGTTCGTCGTCGCACCGCCGGTGTCGCCGGGCAACGCCCTGCCCGCTTATGCCGGCGCCGTCGGCGGCGTGGCGGTGACAGCCGCGGAGACTGGCGCTGCCGGCCTGGAGGGCTCCGGGTTTCTCACGGGTGCCGCGAGCGGGGTCAGAACATTGCTGACCTACGCCGGCCGCGGACTCGACCCGATGGCCGAGGCTACTGAATGTCGTGGTTCAATTTCCGTGGACACCCGGATAGGGGAAATCCCCCCACCGAGA
>NZ_DAOLKE010000314.1:0-2703 GCF_035331805.1 Plasticicumulans sp.
ATCACCGCCTTCTTCAACCTCGACCTCGCGCAAATCCGCGGCTACGGCCTCGGGGCTGCCGCCGAACAACTGCTGATCGCCGTGGCACTGCTGAAGATCCGGCTGCTGCTCGACGAGGGTCTGCGCCTGCGCACCGCCTGCGACCTCGAATGCGTGGAGCTGCGCATCACGCGCCCGGCCGGCTGGACGCTGCCGGAGCGTGCCGAACTCGAAGCGGCCTTGCCGGGACTGATCGAAGCGGTTGCCACCGCCGGCGGCTTCGCCGAGCCACGCGCGACGCCGGTGCGCTGGGAAAAGGGCAAGTCCGCCGGCAAGCCGAAGAAGGGCAAGGAGGCGAAGAAGCCGGAGGACGGCGACGACGACAGTCAGACCGGCCTCGACCTGGGCTGACGCGATGCTCGCGATCGCCTTCCGCTTTCCCGGCGGGCGCTACCACGCCACGCCCTGGGGCCGCCACGTCAACGAGGCCGCCGTCGCCTGGCCGCCCGAACCGTGGCGGCTGCTGCGCGCGCTGCTCGCCGTCTGGCACCGCAAGCTCGATCCGGTGCGCTGGCCGCGCGCGCAGCTCGCGGCGCTGCTCGACCGGCTCGCCGCGCAGCCCCCGCAATTCCACCTGCCGCCGTCGATGCCGGCGCACAGCCGCCATTACCTGCCGACCCGCGACAAGACCACGCTGGTATTCGACGCCTTCCTGCGCATCGAGACCGGGCAGCCGGTGCATGCCGTCTGGCCGACGCTCGAACTCGACGCCGAGCAGCTCGAACTGCTCGATACGCTGCTCGACGGCCTCGGCTATCTCGGGCGCGCCGAAAGCTGGGTCGAGGCCGTGCGCGAAGCACCGCCGGCCGGACGGCGGCCCGACTGCGTGCCGGTCGAGGCCGATGCCGATGCCGAAAACGACGGCGGCGGCGGCGACGGCGGCGAAATGCTGCGGCTGCTCGCCGCCCGTCCGGCGGCCGGCTACGCCGGGTTCCGCAGCCGCGCGCTGACCGAGTTCGGCCGCGCCCGGCGCATCGCCGACACGCTGCCGGCCGACTGGCTCGATGCGCTGGCCGTCGAGACCGGCGCGCTGCAGAAAGCCGGCTGGAACCGCCCGCCCGCAGCCATCGAGATTCCGTATCGCCGCCGCCCGGCACGACCGTCCGCACCCCGGCACGACCGCCGCCCCGGGCCGGCGATCGACACGGTGCGCTACGCGCTGTACGGCCGGCCGCTGCCGCGCATCGAGGATGCGATCCGCGTCGGCGAATGGCTGCGCAGCACCGTCCTGCGCGCCTGCCACCCGCCGGTGCCCGCGCTGATCAGCGGCCACGACCTGCCGCCCGGCAATCCCCACGCCCATGCCTTCTGGCTCGCCGAGAGCGCCGGCGGCGACGGCCGCATCGACCATGTGCTGATCCACGTGCCGGACGGCATCCCGGCCGGGGTGTTCGGCGTGCTGGCCGATCCGGGCGAACTGCGCGAACCGGCCCGGCGCAGGTCCGCCGGAGACGGCGATGCCGACGACACCGACACCCGCGCCTGGCAACTGCTGCCCGAATGGTTCGGCCGCGCCGCCACGCCACCGGACGGGGACGCCGGGCGGCTGCTCGGCAAGGCCACGGTCTGGCGCAGCACGACGCCGTACCTGCACCCCTGGCATGTGAAACGCGGCTTCGGGGCCGCCGAGCAGATACGGCGCGAATGCCGCGAGCGCGGGCTGGCGGAACCGGAAGTCCGGGAGCTGGAGCACATCGAAGTCGCCGGCCGCCGGCTGCGCCCGCTCGATTTCCACCGCTTCCGCCGCAAGCCGGTCGCCGTCCAGCCCGACGCCCGCGGTCACGCGCTCGAACTGCGCTTTCCGGAACCGGTCAGCGGACCGCTGGCGCTCGGCTTCGGCTGCCATTTCGGACTCGGGACGTTCGGACGCGGCGAGGGCTGAAACCGCTCACCCGGGGACAGACATCTGACCCGCCCGTCATCCTCCGGCGCCTGTTTACTCGACATCACTTCTGTTGTATTTCGCCTTTAGCAAACCAAGAGGCCGGAGGATGAAGTACAGCGAGTTCGTCAGATGGCTGAAGAGTCACGGCGCCGAGATCAGTCAGGGCAAGGGTCGTCACTACCTGAAGGCGACGTACAACGGCAGGACGGTGCCGGTGCCATACCACGGGGCGAAGGAAATCCCTGAAGGCGTCCGGAAATCGATTCTGAAACAGCTGGGGCTCAGTTGATGCCCGGTTTCTCGCTGGCTTTGCCCCCGGCCGCAACAGGAGACCACCATGCTGGCCTATGCCCTGAACGTCGTCCCCGACACCGTCGGGTTCATGAGCACCTGCCGTGACCTGCCGGAATTCGTCGGGGTCGGCGACAGCATCGAGGATGCCCTCCGGCTTGCCGTCGAGGGGCTGGAAACCACGATCGGCATCTACATCGACGAACGCCGCCCGGTGCCGATGCCTTCTGCGCCCGAGCCCGGCGAACACGCGGTCTACGTGCCGGCGCTGACGGCCGCGAAGGCGCTGCTCAGCAACGCGATGATCGAAACCGGCTGGCGCAAGGCCGATCTCGTGCGGGCACTCGGTGTCCACCCGCCGCAGGTCGATCGTCTGCTCGACGTGAACCACCACTCAAAGCTCGACCAGATCGAAGCGGCCCTGCTCGCACTCGGCCGTCGGCTGGTCGTCGAGGTGCAGCGGGCAGCCTGAGCGCAGCCCGCCGGCA
>NZ_DAOLKE010000314.1:2803-4118 GCF_035331805.1 Plasticicumulans sp.
CCGGCTAGCTAGTCGCTGCCCCCGCGCCCCGCCCCGCCCTGCACGCTTTGCCCATCCGCACACCGCACATCCGGACACCGGAGGTTTCTGTCATGAGCACCGACTTCATCCTCACCCTCGACCGCCTGCAGGCCGCCGTGGCCGGCGCAGCGGCGATCCGGTTGCGGCAGGCGCTGGAGCCGGCGGGCGGGCCGGGCAGCAAGGTGTTTCCGCCGACGCACGAGGGCGGGCAGTACGCGTGGGAAACGCGGCGGGTCGATGGGCAGGACGTGCGCTGCGTGCTGCTCGATTCGGTGCAGTCGCAGGCCAACCGCTGCGAGCTGGCGCTGCTCGATGCGCTGCGTGACGGGCGGCTGCGGCTGCCGCTGATCGAGGCGCGCTTCGCGGAGTTCAGCGACCTCGGCGCCGTCAGCACGCTCGAAGCGCCGCACCGGATCGCCGATGCGATTTTCCGCGACTCGACGCTCGACGGCGTGCCGTTTCGCGACAGCGTGATCGGCAAGGCTTTCATCGAATCGACGATTCGCGATGCCAACGGCCTGTTCCGCTGGTGCCCGACGGCGCTGGTGTTCGGGATGTGGGATTCGACCGGCAGCGTCGGCGGCCTCGGCACCAAGTTCGCCCGCGCACTCAGCGCCGAGATCATCGGCTACGGCGTACAGGCCGGCGTGCATACCTCGTCGCGCATCGATCCGCTCGGCATCAAGAACATCGAGATCTACGTCACGCCCGATGAGGACTGGACCACCGATGCCGGTGCCGCGAAACAGGGCAAGTCCGGACCGGAGAAAACCAAGCCCTCCGCGCTCAACCACTCGAACATCCCGCCGACGCTCGATCTCGCCGAGGAAAACCTCGCCACCGTCAAGAAAGGCGAGCCGCTCCGGGGCGGCGTCACCCTCGATCGCGCCGAACTCTGCGCCGTGCTGTCGCTGCCGGGCCTGCGCAAGCTGCGTTTCCCGCAGGCCGACGGCACGCCCGATGCCGCGCGCAACCACGCCGCCCGCACCGTGCTCGCGGCGCTGGCGCTGGCGGCGCTGGCGCTGCAGCGCGAGCAGGGCGGTCTCGATCTTCGTTCGCGCTGCCTGCTGATCCCGGCCGGTCTGGCTGCCTACGAGCTGATCGCCGCCGACGGCAGCGTCACGCCGTTCACGCTCGATGCCGAGGCCGCCTGCGCGCTGTTCGAGGCTGCGCGCCTGGCGGCCGAAGCGGCCGGGCTGGAGTGGCCGTCGCAGCCGGTCGTGCTCGAACCGCAGCCGAAGCTCATCGAACTGGTGCGCCGCAGCCGCGCGGCGACCGGGGTCGAGGACTGAAA
>NZ_DAOLKE010000315.1:0-4107 GCF_035331805.1 Plasticicumulans sp.
GCCGGTGGCCGCGAACGGGTGGCCGAGCGCGAGGCTGGAGCCGCAGGCGTTGAGCCGCGCCGGATCGGGCTCGCCGAGCGCCGCCTCCAGCCCGAGCCGCGCGCGGCACCAGTCGGCCGAGCGCCACGCCGCCAGCGTGCAGAGCACCTGCGCGGCGAAGGCCTCGTGCAGCTCGATCACGTCGAAGTCCGCGAACCCGAGCCCGAGGCGTTTGAGCAGCCGGCCGACCGCGAGCGCCGGTGCGAGCAGCAGGCCCTCGCCGGCGACGAAATCGACGGCCGCCGACTGCTGCGCGACCCAGTGCGCGAGCACCGGCAGGCCGCGCCGGGCCGCGGTCCGGGCCTCGCAGAGCAGCACGGCCGCGGAGCCGTCGGTCAGCGCCGAGGCATTGCCGGCGGTCAGCGTGCCGTCGGGGGCGAAGGCCGGGCGCAGCCGGGCGAGCTGCTCGGCATCGCTGCCGGCGCGCGGCAGGCGGTCGGAGACCACGCCGGCGCAGGGCACGAGTTCGGCGTCGAAACAGCCGGCGGCGCGCGCCGCCAGCGCCTTGCGGTGGCTGTCGGCAGCGAAGGCATCCTGTTCGGCGCGGGTGATGCCCCATTCGCGCGCCATGCGCTCGGTGTGCTGACCCATCGACAGCCCGGTGCGCGGCTCGGCCGGGCTCGGTGCCACCGGCAGCAGCTCGCGCAGCCTGAAGCCGCGCCACTGCGCCAGCCGCTCCCGCAGGCTGCGCGCGCGCTGCGTCCGGATCAGGCGCTGCGCGAAACGCCGGTCGAACACGATCGGCAGGTCCGAGGCCGTGTCGCTGCCGGCGGCGATGCCGCTGTCGATCTCGCCGGTGGCGATCTTCGCGGCCAGCACGCCGGCCGCCTGCAGGCTGGTCGCGCAGGCCTGCGTCAGCGTCACCGCCGGCGTGTCCGGCGCGAGCCCGGCGGACAGCACGGCCTCGCGTGCCAGGTTCCAGTCCTTCGCGTGCGAGTTGACGGCGCCGGCCCAGACCTCGTCGATGCCGTCGCGGCGCAGGTCGTGACGCTTGCCCAGCGCGCCGAGCACCGCCGACAGCAGGTCGAGGTTCGAAAGCTCCGCGTATTCGGCACCGGCGCGGCAGAACGGCGTGCGCAGGCCGTCGACGACGGCGACCCGGCGCGGGGCGAAGTCACTCATCCGCGGTCTCCCCGTCGATGCAGGTGCAGGCGGGGGCGTTCATGCCAGCCCCCGGTAGCGCAGCGGTCCGCCGCGAAACGGCGCGAAGCCGGTGCCGAGGATGACGCCGGCATCGAGCTGCTCGGCGCTGGCGACGACGCCGTCGGCGAGCGCGCGTTCGCAGGCATCGAGCAGCGGTGCCAGCATCGCATCGGCGAGCGCCGCAAGTTCGGCCGGCGTGCCGGTGGCGGCCGCCGGGCGCCGGACCTTGCCGTCCTTCCAGACGTAAAAGCCCTGCCCGGACTTGCGCCCGAGCCGGCCGGCGGCGATGCGGGCATCGAGGGCTGCGGCGGCGGCCGGTTCGGCGGGGCCGAGCGTGACCAGCACGTGCCGGCAGACATCGAGCCCGACCGTGTCGGCGAGTTCGATCGGGCCCACCGGCATGCCGAAGCCGACGGCCGCGGCATCGAGCGTCGAGGCCGGCGTGCCGGCGAGCAGCAGACGCAGTGCCGCGAGCAGGTAGGGCGCGAGCACTCGGTTGACCAGAAAGCCCGGCTGGCTGCGGCACGGCAGCGGGTACTTGCCGAGCTGCACCGCCAGTGCGCAGCCGCGTGCGACCGCGGCCGGCGTGCTGGCCTCGCCGTGCACGACCTCGACCAGCGGCATGCGCGGCACCGGATTGAAGAAGTGCAGGCCGATCAGCCGCCCGGGATCGTTGAGGGCCGAAGCCAGGGTTTCGAGCGGCAGCGCCGAGGTGTTGGTCGCGAGCAGCGCATGCGCCGGCAGCCGCGCTTCGAGCGCGGCGAACAGCGTGCGCTTCACGCCGGCATCCTCGATGACGGCCTCGATCAGCACGTCGGCGCGCGCGACGCCGTCGCCGGCCGGATCGGCGATCAGCCGGCCGGCGGCGGCGAGGCGTTCGGCCGGCGTCTTCAGCCGGCGCGCGAACAGCCCGCGGGCGCGTGCGAGCGCGGCGTCGATGCGCGCGGCATCGAGGTCATGCAGCGTGACCTCGAGCCCGGCCAGTGCCGCAACCGCGGCGATGTCGCCACCCATGACGCCGGCGCCCTCGACGTGCAGGCGGTGCGCCACCGGGGCGGCATTCTGGCGCCCGAGGCTCTTCAGCTGCTCGGTCGCGAAGTACACGCGGCGCAGGTTGCGCGACACCTCGCCGGTCAGCAGCCCGGCGACCTCGCGGGCCTCGCCTTCGAGCATGCGTGCCGCATCGCCGCCGTCGAGCCGCCAGTGCTCGATCAGCCGGAAGGGCGCCGGGTAATGATCGGCGCGCACCTTCTGCGCCGTCTGCCGGCGGATCAACGGCGCGATCACGGCCCGGGCCGCGGCACTGTTCGACAGGTGCGCGAGCCAGCCCGGCCGGCTGCGCCGCCCGGCGAGCACGGCGCGCCGCGCCAGCCAGTCCGGCGATTCGTGCGTGCCGGCGACGGCATCGACCAGCCCGGCGGCGCGGGCGGCGCGCGCCGCCAGCGTGCGGGAAGTCAGCATCAGCCCGAGTGCCGCCGGTCCGCCGAGCCGGCGCGTCGCGCGCAGCGTGCCGCCGAAGCCGGGATAGATGCCGAGGCGCACCTCCGGGAAACCGAGCCGGGTCGAGGGCAGGTCGTGCGCGACGCGCCAGTGGCAGGCGAGCGCGAGTTCCAGACCGCCGCCGAGACAGTGGCCGTGGATCACGCAGGCCACCGACCACGGCGCGGCTTCGAGGCGCGCGAACAGCCCGTGCACGTGCCGGATCAGGCTGGCGACCTCGTCTGCATCGCGATAGCCGTCGAACTCGCGCAGGTCGGCGCCGGCCGCGAAGCCCGCGGGCTTGCCCGAGCGCAGCACGAGGCCGCGCGGCGGGGCGGCGTCGAGCGCATCGAGTACCTGCCCGAATTCTTCGAGCACCGCGCGTCCGAGCGTGTTCGGCCCGTCACCGGCGCAATCGAGCGTCAGCCAGGCGATGCCGTCGGGATCGTGCCTCAGCTGCCAGTGCTGCCAGACGGCATCGCTCGTCATGCCCGTGCCCCGGCGAAGGCCGCGGGGCGCAGGCCGGCCGGTTCCGGGGCCGAGGGCGGGATCTCGGGCCCGGATGGCGGCGGCGGGACTTCGGGCGTGGCCGGCGGTTCGGGCGCTTCGGGCGGCGACGGTTCGGCCGGGCGTTCGGGTGGCGTGGACTCCGGAATCTCGGGGCCGGAGGGCGGCGGCGGAAGCTCGGGGCCGGTGGCGACGGTCGCGACGCCGTGGCCGGCGAGGGCTGCCGGGTCGAAGTCATCGACGGCGATCACGCGCCGCACCAGCGCCGCGGCCTGTTCGAGCTGCGCGAACTCTCCGGCCGTCAGTTCGCCGGCCGCAAGTGCTGCCGCCGGGTCCGGGGCCTGCAGCCGGCCCCTGCGCTTCGCGGCCTGCAGCCGGGCTTCGATCGCTTCGGCGGCGACCACGGCCTCGAAGGCCAGTTCCAGCGCGCCGACCGCCTCGGCCGGATCGCGGCTGACGTGGATCGGGCCGCTCAGGCGCTCGCGCGCCGGTCCCGGCGACATCATCAGTTCGGCGACGCGCGCCGACTGCGCATCGCGCGCGCCGCGCATGCGCCGGCCCCACGGGAACACGAGGCGGCGCAGCAGGCTGCCGAGCAGCGGCCGCGGGAAGTTTGCGAGCGCATCGGACAGGCGCTTCTCGATCGCGTAGCAGGCTTCGGCCAGCACGTAGTCGAGACAGGCGAGATCGGCCTCGGGGCGGCCGTCGTCCTCGTAGCGCTTCAGCGCCGCCGAGGCCAGGTACAGCTCGGCGAGCGCATCGGCGAGCCGCCCGCACAGGCGCTCGCGGCGCTTCAGCTCGCCGCCGAGCGTGAGCAGCGCCACGTCGGCGACCAGCGCGAACGCCGCCGACAGGCGCGACAGCTCGCGATACCAGTGGCGGGTCGCGGCGTCGGCGCCGGCAGGGGCCGGGGCGAAGGCGGCGGCGCTCAGCGCCCGG
>NZ_DAOLKE010000316.1:0-4066 GCF_035331805.1 Plasticicumulans sp.
GCCGGCTGCCAGCGCGACTGCAGCGTGAAGTCCCGGAAGCTGGCGGGCGCCTGCGCCACGGCGCGAGGCCCGGAAGCGGCAGGACCGCCGGGGACCGGCACTTGCGTCAGCGGCCGCGACGGCCGCACCGGCGCCGGGGCCGCACCGCCCGCCCGCCGCCCGTCCGTCGTCTCCCCTGCCCTCACGCCGCCCGTCTCCCGCAGCATCCCTCAGAGTCCGTTCAGCGGATCGTCCGGATCGACGCCGGGCATGAACGGCACGGCCCGCTCGTGGCCGGTGATCTGGTACATCAGGCCGAGCCAGTTGTTGAAGATCGCCTTGGCGGTGTCGGCCCAGGTGTTGTCGAGCAGGCGCAGCACCGCGGCTTCCGGGAAGTCGCTGCCGTCGGGCTGGCGGCCGTGGTCCTGCTGCTGGAAGACGTGGTTCTTGTACTCGTAGAGCAGCGTCTGCGCGGCCTCGGGGAAGTAATGCTGCACCAGCGGCGGATAGTCGGCGCGTTCGCCGTGCAGGTAGCGCAGCACCTCGCGCTTGTATTCCTTCAGCAGGCTGTCGATGTCGTACTCCGGATGCCCCTGGAAGAACACCTGCCGGAAGCCGTCGGGGCTGACCACCAGATGCGGGCCGACCTCGGCGCTCTCGACCAGCGTGACCAGCCCGGCGTCATCGAGCTGCTCGCGGGTGATCTCGTTCCAGCGCGAGTGCGGCACGTCGAAGCGCGTGTTGATGTTGCGCACCAGCGGGTGCCGGCGATCGACGACGCGGTGCGGAAACACGCCCCAGGCCTTGTCCGGCAGCCGGCGGCGGTGCACGCCGTACTTCATCAGCATGGTCGCGTGCGCGGCCAGACACGCGAACAGCGTGGTCGTGACCTGCTCGTGCGCCCATTCGACCACCTCGGAGAGCGGCCCCCAGAACGGTTCCTGCGTGAAGTCGGGGTTGGAGATGTTGGCGCCGGTGATGATCAGCGCATCCAGGCCCTGCGCCCGGATGGTGTCGAAGGACTCGTACCAGCGCCCGATGTAGGCCTCGGCCTCGGCGCCGCGCCCGATGCCGCCGACCGTGAACGGATGCACGTAGAACTGCGCGATGCGGTTGCTCGAACCGATCAGGCGCATGAACTGGCGCTCGGTCGCGGCGAGCGCGGCGTCCGGCATCATGTTCAGCAGGCCGATGTGCAGTTCGCGGATGTCCTGCTGCGCGGCGCGCGCCTGCGCGAGGATTTCCTCGCCTTCCTCGGCGAGCCGCCCGAAGCTGGGCAGGCCGGAATGGGCAACGAGTGGCATGGTGATGCGGTCTCTGCGGATCGTGGGTTCGGCTGCACGGCGGATCGCAGCGCAGCCGCCGGTTGTGACAGGGGCGCGCAGGATGGGTGCGGTTCAGACCTCGCCGTAGCGCTCGCGCTCGCCGGTCCAGCGACGGGCCAGCGCGGCGGCGGCGTTCGGGTGTTCGACGAGCAGGCGGTCGGCGGCGCGCTGCACGGCCGGCAGCAGGGGCTCGTCGCGCAGCAGGTCGGCGATGCGCAGCGCCAGCGTGCCGGTCTGGCGGGTGCCGAGCACCTCGCCGGGGCCGCGCAGTTCGAGGTCGCGCCGCGCGATCACGAAGCCGTCACTGGTTTCGCGCAGCACGCCGAGCCGCGCCCGGCCCTGCTCGGACAGCGGCGGATGGTACATCAGCACGCAGCTCGATGCCGCAGCCCCCCGCCCGACCCGGCCGCGCAGCTGGTGCAGCTGCGCAAGCCCCAGACGCTCGGCGTTCTCGATGATCATCAGGCTGGCGTTCGGCACGTCGACGCCGACCTCGATGACCGTGGTCGCGACCAGCAGGTCGAGCTCGCCGGCCTTGAAGCGCGCCATCACGGCTTCCTTGTCGACGCCCCTGAGCCGCCCGTGCACGAGGCCGATCCGCAGTTCCGGCAGCTGCTGCATCAGGGCGGCGGCGATGTCGGTCGCCGCCTGCGCGTCCAGGGTTTCCGACTCCTCGACCAGCGTGCACACCCAGTAGGCCTGCCGGCCGCCGCGGCAGGCGGCGCGCACGCGTTCGAGCACCTCGGCGCGGCGCGCTTCCGGCACCGCGACCGTCGTCACCGGCGTGCGCCCGGGCGGCAGCTCGTCGATGACCGTGGTGTCGAGGTCGGCATAGGCGCTCATCGCCAGCGTGCGCGGGATCGGCGTCGCGGTCATGACCATCTGGTGCGGGCAGCGGCTGCCGTCGCGGCCCGCCTCACGCCCCTTGTCGCGCAGCTGCAGGCGCTGGTGCACGCCGAAGCGGTGCTGCTCGTCGATGATCACCAGCGCCAGGCGCGCGAAGTTCACGCCCTCCTGGAACAGCGCGTGCGTGCCGACGACGACCTGGGCCGAGCCATCGGCGATCGCCGCGAGTGCGGCCTCGCGCCCGCGGCCCTTGAGGCGCCCGACCAGCCATTCGACGCGCACGCCGAGCGGCTCCAGCCACTGCGTGAAGTTGCGCAGGTGCTGCTCGGCGAGCAGCTCGGTCGGCGCCATCACCGCCGCCTGCATGCCGGCCTCGACCGCCGAGAGCGCCGCCGCGGCCGCGACCACGGTCTTGCCGCAGCCGACATCGCCCTGCACCAGGCGCAGCATCGGCCGGCTGCCCTGCAGATCGGCGTCGATATCGGCGAGCGCGCGCTGCTGCGCGCCAGTCAGCGCAAACGGCAGCGCCGCGAGCCAGCGCGCGCGCAGCGCCCCGGCCGCGAGCTTCGGCGCCTGCAGCCGCTGCAGGCGCTGGCGCAGCTCGCGCAGCGCGAGCTGGTGGGCGATCAGTTCCTCGAAGGCCAGACGCTGCTGCGCCGGGTGCGTGCCGAGGGCGAGCGCTTCGAGCTCGACGCCCGGCGGCGGCCGGTGCAGCAGGCGCAGCGCCGCGTGCAAATCCGGAAAGCCATGCTCGCGCGCGATCGCCGCCGGCAGCAGGTCGGGCACGGCATCGAGCAGGCGCAGCGCCTCGGCGGTGATCTTGCGCAGCGCGAGCTGATGCAGGCCCTCGGTGCTCGGGTAGACCGGCGTCAGCGTCGCCTCGTCGTCGGCCGGCGCATCGGCCGGGCGGTGCTCGGGATGGATGATTTCCGGGCCGGTCGGGCCGCTGCGCACCTCGCCGAACAGCCGCAGCCGCGCGCCGCGCGCCATCGCCGCCTGCAGCGAGGCACCGAAGTGGAAGAAGCGCAGCACCAGCGTGCCGCTGCCATCGCCGACGCGCACCAGGAAGGACTGGCGCGTGCGCCCGACCGTCTCCATGCCGAGCACCTCGGCCTCGATCACGGCCGGCTCGCCGATCGTGAGTTCGCTGATCGGCACGACCTGCGTGCGGTCCTGCCAGCGCAGCGGCAGGTGAAACAGCAGATCCTCGACCGTGCGCAGGCCGAGCTTCGCCAGCCGCCCGGCGAGCTTGGGGCCGACGCCCTTCAGCGCGTCCAGCGAGCGGCTGGCGGAGACGCTGCGACCGGCCTCGGCGAGCGGATGCGTCATGCGGGCACGATCCCGGAGACCGGTTCAGTCGATCGGCACGCGGTGCGCGGTGGCGAGCGCGTTGGTGGCGCTCGCCATGCCGATCACCGCCAGCAGCTCGCCGTGCATGGCCTCGGTCATGCCCTTGCGCCGTGCCGCCGCCGTGTGCGAGGCGATGCAGTAGTCGCAGCCGTTGGCGACGCTGACCGCGATGTAGATCAGTTCCTTCATCAGCGGATCGAGCCCGCCGTCATCGGCCATCACCGCCTTCATGGCCTCCCAGGTGCGCGCCAGCGTCGGCGGATGGTGCGCGATCGCCTTCCAGAAGTTGTTGACGTGCTCGACCTTGCGCGTGCGCATGATGTCGTCGTAGACGGCACGCACCTCCTCGCAGGCGTCCTCGTACTCGATCAGGGATTCGGCCATGGTTCCGGTCCTCGGGCTGCACGGGGGCCGGCCGCGCAGGCGCGGCGGCCGGGACGGGCGATGCGACCGGACGCCCTGCCCCGGGCGCCCGCTCATCGATCATGCACCGCCGGCAGCGCAACGGTCAGCCCCGCTGCGCTCAGGTCGGCGTCAGCGGTGCGGCGCTGGCCGGCGCGGGCAGC
>NZ_DAOLKE010000317.1:0-4054 GCF_035331805.1 Plasticicumulans sp.
GCCTGGACCGGCGCCCTGCTCGCCGGCCTGCCGCAGCCGCCGGCGGTCGCCCCGGTGCGCGGGCAGATGATCGTGTTCCGCGCCGCACCGGGATGGCTCACGCGCATCGTCATGCGCGATGCGCACTACCTGATCCCGCGCCGCGACGGCCGCATCCTCGCCGGCTCGACGGTCGAGTTCGTCGGCTTCGACAAATCGACCACCGACGACGCCTTCAAGACCCTGCACGCCGCCGCACTCGCCATCGCCCCGGGGCTTGCCGACATCCCGGTCGAGCACCACTGGGCCGGCCTGCGCCCCGGCGCCCCGGCCGGCATCCCGTACATCGGCGAGCACCCCGGCATCGGCGGCCTGTACGTCAACGCCGGTCACTACCGCAACGGTCTGGTCACCGGCCCGGCCAGCGCGCAGCTGCTCGCCAACCTGATCCTCGGCGAAACCCCGATCCTCGATCCGGCGCCCTACGGCTTCGGCGCCGGACGGCTGTAGCCGGCCCGACCCCGCCTCCCCGGCACCGGCCCGGCTGCCGGCCGGTGCCGACCGCTCCTGCGCCACGGCCCCGTGCTTGATGTTCATCAAGGCACCGCCGCACTGCGCCCCCTGCAATGCGGCCTCCCCCTCTGCCGAATCGCCGGAACCGCCGTCATGAACCCCGCTGCCGCCCCCGCCGCACCGCCCGATCGCCTCGCCGTCCTCACCGCCGCCGTGCACCGCCCGATGTTCCTCGCCGGAGCCGTGCAACTGCTCGCCACCGTCTTGTTCTGGCTCGGCGAACTCTGGCTGCGGCGCTCGGGCCAGACGCTCGCGACCGTGCTGCCGGCAACCTGGGCGCACGTGCTGCTGATGCTCTACGGCAGCTTCACGTTCTTCATCTTCGGCTTCCTGATGACCGTCTATCCGCGCTGGATGGATGGCCCCGAACTGGTGCGCGCGCAGTTCCTGCCGACCGTCGGCTGGCTCGCCGGCGGGCAGGCGCTGGTGTGGATCGGCCTGTTCAGCAGCAAGACCGTGCTCGGGCTTGGCATCGCCGCGATGCTGGCCGGCTGGGGCCTCGGTGCGGCGCGGCTCTACGGCGTCCACTTCGATACCGGCCGCGGCAAGCTGCAGGAGCGCGTGCTCAATGGCGCGCTCGCCGGCGGCTGGCTCGGGCTGGCGAGCTTCCTGCTCTGGCTGCTGTCGGGCGATGCAGTCTTCCTGATGTTCGCGCTGAAGGCCGGCCTGTGGTTCTGGCTGCTGCCGGTGTTCGTCACCGTCTGCCACCGCATGATCCCGTTCTTCGGCTCCTGCGTGCTGCCCGGCTACGCCATCGTGCGTCCCGACGCGCTGCTGAAGCTCTGGGCCGGCGGCTCGGCCCTGCACGGCCTGCTCGAACTGGCAAACCTGCCAACCTGGACCTGGATCATCGACCTGCCGATGGCCGCGAGCGCGGCGTGGATCGCCTGGCAGTGGCAGCCGGCGCGCGCGCTGAAGATCCGCCTGCTCGGCGTGCTGCACATCGCCTTCTGGTGGTTCGGCTTCGCGATGTTTTTGTATGGCCTGAACGCCTTGCTGCTCGCCTTCGGCGGCAACGGTCTGGGGCGGGCGCCGCTGCACGCCATCGGCATCGGTCTTTGTGCGGCGCTGGTGATCGCGATGGCGACGCGCGTCACGCTCGGCCACTCGGGCGGGCGGCTGATGGCCGATGACTACACCTGGTACTGCTTCCTCGCCATCAACGCCGCCGCCCTGGCGCGCGTTGCCGCCGATGTGCACGGCTGGCCGACGCTGAACCTCGTCGCCGCCGCCCTCTGGATCGCCGCCTTCGGTGCCTGGGTGTGGAAATACGCGCCGATCTACGTCAGGCCGCGTTCGGACGGCCGCCCCGGCTGAACCGACCCGCCTCATCCCCCGCCGCCGGCATCAGACCGCGCAGCGTCCGCCACTCACGGCCGCTGCGCCCGGCTCTGCCGCGCCGCGGCGGATGCCGGGCATCGCCGGTTCGACGCAACCGCCACCCCGCCAGCCTCGCAGCCCGCACACCCGCCCATCGAGCCCCCCGCCCTGCAGCCCGACTCCGGAAGTTTGCGGCCGGGCGGTGCGGGCTTGTGTTCAATGCCAGTGCAATAACGCTCCAACTTTGTGCGCGACATTATCTGGCGAACCCATTTCCATTCGAATCTCGCACATTTCCAATGGAAAAATGCTCGATCACAATGGAAATGGATACATTTCCGTTGCAATCTCGCAACATTGCCATGGAAACACGCGAATCTCCATTGCAACCTCGTACATTTCCATCCCGTTTTTGTGCAGCGAAGCTTCAGCCCGCCACATTTCCGTGCATCGCGAGCACATTTCCAGTGGAAAGATGCGAAGTCTGAATGGAAATGTGCATGGTTGGAATGGAAACGGGCGTGCTTCGATGCCGATGGCGCGCGGTTTGACGGCAAAGCGGCAGGATGAATGGCATCGGGCGTGGGTTGGAGGATGGGGGGCGGGCGGTTGCGGTCGTGCCCGGCGCGGTATGAACAATCTGAGCATTCGTAGGATGGGCTGAACGCAGTGAAGCCCATCATTCGCGTACCGTTCGCGGAAGATGGGCTTCCTTCGTCAGCCCATCCTACGGGCTTGGCATGGCAAGCCGGGCGCCAATCCTCCAGCCAGCCTACGGCGATGCATCCGGCTCGAAGCCGTGCGCGCGCATGATTGCCGCGATTTCCTCGGCTTCCGGAATCCGCATCGACAACGCCGCCACACGTGCCTGACGCAGCAGGGCTTCGGCCCGGGGGCGGTCTTGCGGATGCGCAGGGCTCGTCGTAATCCCCCAGGTCCTGCAGCAATCCGGCCAGTTCGTCGAGCAGCACGACGCGAATCCCGTCGTCCATAGCCTTGCGGGTCTTTCAGCCAGTCACGCAGTCCGGCGATGCGGGCACGTTCCGGTAGCAGGCGTGGGTCAATGACTGAATGCCACTGCGGTATTTTCGTGGGAACCGGCGTTTTGAGCGGCGTCGAGAACATGCTTGGTCAGCGGCCAGCGAAACGGCCCGTCCGGCAGTTGCAGGCCGAACATGCGCGACAGCATGCGCAGCGTCTTCTGACTGCCGCGCGCCTCGCGCGTATCGACGTAACGCGCATCTTCGGCAGTCAGGGCATCCTCGAACTCGATGTCCCGCAGCACATCGAGGATGTCGGTCGGTGGCTGATACGGAGCATTCATCGGTCGAACCCGGCGGTAAACGTGGCGGCTATCGTAGCGCCTGCGCCGCGGCTGCGACCCCTGGGCCTGCCGCCGGCGCGCCACGTCCCGGCCTCGCGGCCGTGCCGCCTGCAGCGCAGGGCCCTAGACTCGCGTCCCCTTCCCTGCCCGAGTCCTGCCCGTGAGCTTCGATGCCCTGCACCTGTTCGTCCTGCTCGCCGCGGCCTTCGTCGCCGGGGCACTGAATGCCGTGGCCGGGGGCGGGAGTTTCCTGACGCTGCCGGCGCTGGTCTGGGCCGGCGTGGCGCCGGTGGCGGCCAATGCCACCGGCACCGCGGCGCTGCTGCCGGGGTACGTGGCCAGTGCCTGGGGCTATCGCGAGGATCTGCGCGCGCATGCCGGTGCGGGGCTGCTGGCGCTGATCGGCACCGGCGCGGCTGGCGGTGCGCTCGGGGCGGCGCTGCTGCTGGCGACGCCGGACAAGGCGTTCCGGGCGCTGGTGCCGTGGCTGCTGCTGGCGGCAACAGCCTTGTTCGCGGCCGGGCCGTGGCTGCTCGCGCGCCTGAAGCGCGACGGCGAGGCCGGGGTGGCGGCGAGTCTGGCGACCGTGTTTGCGGTGTCGGTGTACGGCGGTTACTTCAACGGCGGGCTGGGCATCCTGCTGCTCGCGGCCTTCGGGCTGCTCGGGCAGCGCGATCTCAACCGCATGAACGGGCTGAAGAACCTGCTCTCGGCGGTGCTGACGCTGATCGCCGTGAGCCTCTATGCGCTCGGCGGCGCCGTGCAGTGGGCGCCGGCGCTGGCGATGGCGCTGGCGGCGACCGCCGGCGGCTATGCCGGGGCACGCATCGGCCGGCGCATTCCGGCGAAGTGGCTGCG
>NZ_DAOLKE010000318.1:0-4050 GCF_035331805.1 Plasticicumulans sp.
CGACAACTGCATCATCGTCTGCTCGATCGAGAACTTCGATCCGATGGGCGTGCACACCGGCGACTCGATCACCGTCGCACCGGCGCAGACGCTGACCGACCGCGAATACCAGATCATGCGCGACGCCTCGCTGGCGGTGCTGCGCAAGATCGGCGTCGACACCGGCGGCTCGAACGTGCAGTTCGGCCTCAATCCCGCCGACGGGCGCATGGTCGTCATCGAGATGAACCCGCGCGTGTCGCGCTCCTCGGCGCTCGCCTCGAAGGCCACCGGCTTCCCGATCGCCAAGGTCGCGGCCAAGCTCGCGGTCGGCTACACGCTCGATGAGCTGAAGAACGAGATCACCGGCGGGCTGACGCCGGCCTCGTTCGAACCGTCGATCGATTACGTCGTCACCAAGGTGCCGCGCTTCAACTTCGAGAAGTTCCCGCAGGCCGACGCGCGCCTGACCACGCAGATGAAGTCGGTCGGCGAGATCATGGCGATCGGCCGCACCTTCCAGGAGTCGGTGCACAAGGCGCTGCGCGGCCTGGAGATCGGCACCGACGGCTTCAATCCGCTGCTCGATCGCCTCGATCCCGAGGCGCCGCTGCGCCTGAAGCAGGAACTCGGCGTGCCCGGCGCGCACCGCATCTGGTACGTCGCCGATGCCTTCCGGCTCGGCTACACGGTCGAGCAGGTGCACGACTACACGCGGATCGACCCGTGGTTCCTCGACCAGATCGCCGAACTGATCGAACTCGAGGCCGGCATCGCCGGCCACGGCGTCGCCGGCCTGCGCGAGCGCGATCGCCTGTACGGCCTCAAGCGCAAGGGCTTCTCGGACCGGCGCCTCGCGGCGCTGACCGGCACGAACGAGCACGAGATCCGCACGCTGCGCACCAGCCTGAACGTGCATCCGGTCTACAAGCGCGTCGACTCCTGCGCCGCCGAGTTCGCGACCGGCACCGCGTATCTCTATTCGACCTACGAGGAGGAATGCGAGGCCGCCCCGAGTGCGCGCGACAAGATCATGATCCTCGGCGGCGGGCCGAACCGCATCGGCCAGGGCATCGAGTTCGACTACTGCTGCGTCCACGCCGCACTGTCGCTGCGCGAGGACGGCTACGAGACGATCATGGTCAACTGCAACCCCGAGACCGTCTCGACCGACTACGACACCTCGGACCGCCTGTACTTCGAGCCGCTGACGCTGGAGGACGTGCTGGAGATCGTGCGCGTCGAGGCGCCGAAGGGCGTGATCGTGCAGTACGGCGGCCAGACGCCGCTGAAGCTCGCGCGTCCGCTCGAAGCCGCCGGCGTGCCGATCATCGGCACCAGCCCCGATGCCATCGACCGCGCCGAGGACCGCGAGCGCTTCCAGCGCATGATCGACGAACTGGCGCTGCGCCAGCCGCCGAACCGCACCGCGCGCGATCCCGAGACCGCCGTGCGCCTGGCCGCCGAGATCGGCTATCCGCTGGTCGTGCGTCCGTCCTACGTGCTCGGCGGCCGGGCGATGGAGATCGTCCACAACGAGGACGACCTGCGCCGCTACATGCGCGAGGCCGTGCAGGTCAGCAATGACAGTCCGGTGCTGCTCGATCGCTTCCTGAACGACGCAATCGAGGTCGATGTCGACGCGATCGCCGACGCCGACGGCGATGTCGTCATCGGCGGCATCATGGAGCACATCGAGGAGGCCGGCGTGCACTCGGGCGATTCGGCCTGCTCGCTGCCGCCGTACTCGCTGTCGCCGCTGACGCTCGACCGGCTGCGCACGCAGGTGCGGGCGATGGCGCGCGAGCTCGGCGTCGTCGGGCTGATGAACACGCAGTTCGCGATCCAGGGCGACGACATCTTCGTGCTCGAAGTCAATCCGCGCGCCTCGCGCACCGTGCCCTATGTTTCCAAGGCCACCGGCCGGCCGCTCGCGAAGATCGCCGCGCGCTGCATGGCCGGGCGCTCGCTGGCCGGGCAGGGCGTGCAGGGCGAGATCGTGCCCTCGTACTACTCGGTCAAGGAAGCCGTGTTCCCGTTCGTGAAGTTCCCGGGCGTCGATCCGCTGCTTGGCCCCGAGATGAAGTCGACCGGCGAGGTCATGGGCGTCGGGCGCAGCTTCGGCGAGGCCTACGCCAAGGCCCAGCTCGGTGCCGGCAACCGCCTGCCGGCCTCCGGCAAGGCCTTCCTGTCGGTGCGCGAGGTCGACAAGGTCAAGATCGTCGAGGTGGCGCGCGATCTGGTCGCCCGCGGCTTCTCGCTGGTCGGCACCCGCGGCACGGCGGCGACGCTCAACGCCGCCGGGCTGGAGTGCGCCATCGTCAACAAGGTCGGCGAAGGCCGGCCGCACATCGTCGACATGATCAAGAACGACGAGATCTCGCTGATCGTCAACACCACCGAAGGCAAGCAGGCCATTGCCGACTCGTTCTCGCTGCGACGCAATGCGCTGATGCACAAGGTCAGCTACACCACCACGATCGCCGCCGCGCGCGCCTCCGTCATGGCGCTCGAAGACCTCGGCAGCGATCGCGTCACCCGCCTCCAGGATTTGCACAAGGAGCTCCAGGCATGACCCAGAAGGTGCCGATGACTGCCACCGGCGCAGAAAAGCTCAGGGCCGAACTGCAGGAACTGAAAACCGTTGCCCGCCCGAAAGTCATCGAGGCGATCGCCGAGGCGCGCGCACACGGGGACCTGAAGGAAAACGCCGAATATTCCGCCGCGCGCGAGCAGCAGGGCTTCATCGAAGGCCGCATCAAGGAAATCGAATACAAGCTCTCGCATGCGCACGTCATCGACGTGACCGCGCTGCCGCGTACCGGCAAGGTCGTGTTCGGCGTCACCGTCACGCTCGCCGACGAGGACTCCGGCGACGAGGTCCGTTACCAGATCGTCGGCGAGGACGAGGCCGACATCCCGTCCGGGCGCATCTCGGTGAATTCCCCGATCGCGCGCGCGCTGATCGGCAAGGAGGAGGGCGAGGTCGCCACCGTGCAGACCCCGGGCGGCGTCCGGCACTGGGAAGTCGTGGCGGTCGAGCATCTGTAGGCGCCGGTCCCCGCGCGCCGCTTCTCTCCCGACTCCGAAGGGCAGGCCGATGCGCCTGCCCTTCGCGTTTCGGCCCCCCGACGACGCAGGTTCACTGCCATGTACCGATGCCTGACCCGCGCGACGCTGCTCGCGATCCTTGCCCTGAGCGGCCTGCTGCCGGCCGCCGTGCCGGCGGCGAGCCTGCCCGACACCATCGATGCGATCCGCGGCGCCGTCGTCGCCGTCGGCACCTACGAGGCCACACGCCGGCCGCCGGCGAACTTCCTCGGCACCGGCTTCGTCGTCGGCGACGGCACCTGGGTGATCACCAACGCCCACGTCGTCGACAAGCCGCTCGATCCGGTCAAGCGCGAGTTTCCGGCCGTGTTCGCCGGGCGCGGCAACGAGTTCGCGACCATCGAGGCGAAGATCGTGCAGACCGATCCCGAGCACGACCTGGCGCTGCTGAAGCTGCTCGGCGCGCCGCTGCCGACGCGCTTCAGGCTCGCCGGCGGCCTGCCGCGCGAGGGGCAGGAGATCGCGTTCACCGGCTTTCCGATCGGCGTCGTGCTCGGCCTGTACCCGGTCACGCACCGCGGCATCGTCTCGGCGATCACGCCGGTCGCGATCCCGGCGCCCTCGGCCGGCCAGCTCGACGCCAACGCCATCCGCCGCCTGAGCCGGCCGTTCAACGTGCTGCAGCTCGACGCCACCGCCTACCCCGGCAACAGCGGCAGCCCGCTGTACGACCCGGCGAGCGGCCGCGTCTACGGCGTCATCAACTCGGTGTTCATCAAGGAAACCAAGGAAAACGTCATCCAGAAGCCGAGCGGCATCACCTACGCGATCCCGGTCGAATACCTGCAGGCCCTGATGCGCAAGGCCGGCGCCGGCAACTGACGGCTTGACGCTGCCGGACCTGGCCCGTAATATGCGCGGCCTGTTTGGGGCGATTAGCTCAGCGGGAGAGCACTTCCTTCACACGGAAGGGGTCAGTGGTTCGATCCCACTATCGCCCACCAAATAAATCAACGGCTT
>NZ_DAOLKE010000319.1:0-4025 GCF_035331805.1 Plasticicumulans sp.
CTTGATTTTTGGTGGCTACGCTCAGAATCGAACTGAGGACCCCAGCATTATGAGTGCTGTGCTCTAACCAGCTGAGCTACGTAGCCTTTTTGATCGATTTCCGCTCCCGCCGCTGCCACGGCCGGAACAGGCGGCGCATATTACGGATGGGGTCCGGGGCTGTCAACGGCAAGTTTCGGGCCGAAAACCGTATTCCGGCCGCCTGGCGAGCCGCACAGCGGCTGACGCCGGTCATCGCCGCAGCATCCGGATCGGCAGACAGTCACGCGGCGTCCGGCCCGGGACCGTCGCCGACGCCCGCAGCCCTGCTGCGGCCACCGGCCACGGCCCCGCCGTGCCAGTCCTGCGGTCGGGAGTCGACCGCCTTTGCCGACGCCCCCGCCCTGCCGGACCTGTACCCCTGCCGCTCTCGCAGGGGACGGGTCTGGGCGGGGATTTCCGGCCGCTGACTGGCGCCGATGCGGCGAAACCCGGCATCAGCCTGCCGGCCAGAAGATGCAGTCCCTGCGCGGCGATCCGTCCGAGCGCGAAATCATCACCTGTACCCGGGCGCGACCGGCGCCTGATCGCCCGCGCAATGAACGCGCGGATGCAGGTGCATTTGTGGAGACGACCGCATCCTGCCCGGACTGCCGGCGCGCAGCCGGATGTTCAGCCGGCAGCGTCCGGGCCGGGCCTGTGCCGATGACGGTGCCACTCAGGGCGGTCACGGCTGAACGCGCCGTCTTTTCAGCTCCTGCCGCCTGCGGGAAAACGGGAAAACGTCTGGCGCGGCTGCCGGCGTCCGCGCCGCTGCGGCATCGGAGCAGTGCAAATCGCCCCCGATGCCGGTTCAGCCCCCCGCCCTGCGCCGCGCAAGGATCGCGCGGAACAGGTCGAGCTGGCCGCGCGTCGTGGCCTCCCACGAGAAGCCTTCGGCGTAGCGGCGCGTCGCCGCGCGATCCGGCAGTGCGGCGAGCAGCGCAGCGGCGTGCGTGGCGATGGTGGCGGGCTGGCGGTCCGGCATCAGCCGGCCGGCTTCCGGGGCGGTGACGATCTCCGGGCAGCCGGAGACGGCGTTCGCGAGCACCGGCGTGCCGCAGGCCATGGCTTCGAGCAGCACGTTCGGCCAGCCTTCGTGGCCGGTCGCGAGCACCAGCACGTCGGCGGCGGAATAGAGCTGCGACAGCTCGGCGTGCGCCACCTCGCCGAGCAGCGTGACCCGGCCGGCGAGGCCAAGCTCGCGGATCAGCCCTTCCAGCATGGCCTGCTCCGGTCCCTGCCCGGCGATCAGCAGGCGCACGCCGGGCAGGGCCGGCAGTGCGCGCAGGATCCATTCGTTGCCCTTGCGCGGGATCAGGTGCCCGACCGAGGCCAGCACCGGCGCCGGGCCGCTGACGCCGAAGCGCGCGCGCGCGGCCTCGCGTTCGGCCGGCCGGAAGTGCGCGAGATCGACGCCGTTCCTGAGCACCGTCACGCGCTCGCGGGCGATGCCGAGTCCGGCGAGTTCTCCGGCGAGCGAGGCCGAGACCGTGATCAGGCCGTCGGCGGCTTCGGCGGCGGCGCGGATCATGCGCTGCGGCAGCGGGTGCTTCGCAATGGTGACCAGATCGGTGCCGCGCGCCGTGACCACGAAGGGCTTGCCGAGCCAGCGCGCCAGCAGCGCCGCGGCGACGCCGTCGGGATAGAAGTAGTGCGCGTCGATCAGCTCGAAGTCGAAGCCCTCGCGCTGCAGCCGGCGCAGCGCCGGCAGCGCGCCGAGCGCGAGCCCGAGCGGATGCAGGGTTTCGCCGATGCGCGGCAGCTGCGGATAGCGCGGGTGACGCACCGCGATGCCGTGACGGTGTTCTTCGGCCGGGATGCGCGCGAGCCGCGCATACGACCCGAGCCAGCCGTAGTCACCCGGCACCCACGGCACCGGCGCGACGACGCGCGCCTCGACCTCGCCGCTCGCGAGCAGCTGGCGCAGGCGGTTCTCGACGAACACGCCGAACTGCGGCGCCGTGGCGTTGGGGTAGAGCGTCGAGAACGTGAGGATGCGCATCCGCGGACACCGGCCGTGACGTAAGGGCGCGGAGTATACGGGCCGGTGCACGGCTATCATCCGCGCCCGCCGCGACGGGAACCGCGGGCGGCCCGCACCGATCCGACGCCGCAGCGCCCGGCGCGAGGCGGTTAAGCGTCCGCTAAAACGCCGGGGCCGCGGCGCGATTACAAGGCCGTGTTCCTTCCGAGCGCGCGCCCGTCCCTGTCCTTCCTTCCCTTCGCCTGCCGCCTGCCTCCTGCGCGTGCAGCCTTCCGGAGCCTCCTGCCGATGAACGACACGCAGCATGCGTTCGACCGCGCCGCCCTCGCCCGCGTCTGGCGACTGACGCGCGCCTACTGGACCTCCGAGGAAAAGCTCAGCGCCTGGGCGCTGCTGATCATCGTGCTGACCGGCAACTTCACGATCGTCTACCTGACGGTGCGGCTGAATTCCTGGTATCGCGGCTTCTACGACGCGCTGCAGAACTACGACGCGCCGGCGTTCTGGGCCGCGCTCGGCACCTTCGGCATCCTCGCGAGCGTTTTCATCCTCGTCTCCGGCACGCGCTACCTGCTGCGCATGTGGCTGCGCATCCGCTGGCGCACCTGGCTGACCAAGCGCTACCAGCACGCCTGGCTGCACGACAAGGCCTTCTACCGCATGAAGCTGGTCGGCAGCGCCGTCGACAACCCCGACCAGCGCATCGCCGACGATCTCAACAGCTTCACCGAGCAGACGATGACGCTGGTGTTCGGGCTCGTGAACTCGGTCACGACGCTGGTGAGCTTCTCGGTGATCCTCTGGGGCCTGTCCTCGACGCTGCCGCTGACCATCGGCGACACGCAGTTCCACATCCCCGGCTTCCTGTTCTGGGGGGCGCTGGTGTACGCGGTGCTCGGCACCTGGCTCACGCACCGCATCGGCCATGCGCTGATCCCGCTGAACTTCCAGCAGGAGCGCGTCGAGGCCGACTACCGCTTCAACCTGATGCGGCTGCGCGAGAACCTCGAATCGGTGGCGCTGTACGGCGGCGAGCAGGTCGAGGACGGGCGGCTGCGCACGCGCTTTCGCCGCGTCATCGACAATTACCACCGGCTGATCATCGCCGGCTTCAAGGTCGACATGTTCAACGCCGGCTACAGCCAGGTGTCGGTGATCGTGCCCTACCTGACCGTCGCGCCGTTCTACTTCGCGACGAAGATGCCGTTCGGCCAGCTGATGCAGATCGGCAACGCCTTCAACCGCGTGCAGGACGCGATGAGCTTCTTCATCGACAGCTACCAGAACATCGCCGCGTGGCGCGCCGTGACGCTGCGCCTGACGCAGTTCACCGAGGCGCTGGAATCGCTGGAGGCGCGCATCGACGACATCTCGCAGGTCGAGCGCAGCAGCGCGCCGCGCCCGCAGACCGAGACGCTCGGCATCCGCCGCCCGGACGGCGAGGCGCTGCTCGACGGGCTCGATCTCGACCTGCAGCCCGGCGAGTCGCTGCTGATCAGCGGTGCCTCGGGCAGCGGCAAGAGCACGCTGCTGCGCACGCTGGCCGGACTGTGGCCCTACGCGAAGGGCCGCGTGCGCCTGCCCGGCGACGGCGTGCTGTTCGTGCCGCAGAAGCCCTACCTGCCGATCGGCACGCTGCGCGAGGCGCTGCTGTACCCGCAGCAGCAGACGGTGAGCGATGACGCCTTGCAGGCCGTGCTCGCCGAGGTCGGTCTGGAGCGGCTCGCCGGCCAGCTCGAAACGGTCGAGGACTGGCAGCAGACGCTCTCGGGCGGCGAGCAGCAGCGCGTCGCCTTCGCACGCATCCTGCTGCGCCGGCCGCGCTGGCTGTTCCTCGACGAGGCGAGTTCCGCGCTCGACGAACCTTCCGAACAGGCGCTGTATGCGCTGCTGCGCGCACGGCTGCCGGAAACGACGATCGTCAGCATCGGCCACCGCAGCACGCTCGCGGCCTTCCACCGGCGCCGGCTGCAGCTCGACGGCCGCGGCGGCTGGCAGCTCGCCGACGTGCCGGCCTGAG
>NZ_DAOLKE010000320.1:0-4023 GCF_035331805.1 Plasticicumulans sp.
CACAACGTCGCCCGAGCGCGGCGCATGGAACTGCGCGGCGAGGCCGCCGGCGTGCGCGTCTACGACGACTTCGCGCACCACCCGAGCGCGATCGCGACCACGCTCGCCGGCCTGCGCGCCAGCCTCGATGCCGGCCGGCGCATCGTCGCCGTGCTGGAGCCGCGCTCGAACACGATGAAGCTCGGCGTGTTCAAGGACGCGCTGGCCGGCTCGCTCGCGGCCGCCGATGCCGCGGTGTTCCACGCCGCGCCCGATCTCGGCTGGGATCTGGCCGCGAGCGTCGCGTCGATGGGCAGCCGCGCGAGCATCGCCACGACGATCGACGCGACCGTCGCCGCGGCCGTCGCCCGCGTGCAGCCCGGCGACGTGCTGCTGGTGATGTCGAACGGCGGCTTCGGCGGCATCCACGGACGTCTGCTGGTGGCGCTGGCGGGCGGCTGAGCATGTATGTCAGTCGCCTCGCCCTGCAGAACTGGCGGAACTTCAAGCAGGCCGAAGGCGCGTTCGGTGCGCGCACCTTCATCATCGGCCCGAACGCATCGGGCAAGTCCAACCTGCTGGATGCCCTGCGCTTCCTGCGCGATGTGGCGGCCATCGGCCTGCGTCAGTCCGTGCTCGACAAACGGGGGGACGTGTCGGCGCTGCGCTGTCTGGCGGCGACCTACCGTTCGGATGTGCAGATCGAGGTGACCCTCGTGGAGGACGACGGTCCGGATGCCGGCGCCGGCTGGCGCTACCGTCTGGCGTTCAACAAGGATCATCGCCAGGAGCAGCCGGTCATCCGCTGCGAGCGTGTCTGGCACGGTGAGGAGCTCTTGGTCGAGCGCCCGAACGAGGAAGATCGCAGCGACCCGGAGCGCCTGACCCAGACCTATCTCGAACAGATCAACGCCAACCGCGGTTTCCGTGAGCTGGCCGAATTCTTCCGCAGCATCGCGTACCGGCATCCGGTGCCGGAAGTGATCCGCGATCCCAAGGGCTTCAGCTCCGCACCGGTCATCAACGACCCGTACGGCCGGGATTTCCTGCAGCGGCTCTGGCAAACCCCGCAGCGTACCCGCGAAGCCCGGCTGCGGCGCATCAACCAGGTCCTGCAGGTGGCCGTGCCGCAGTTTCGGGAGCTGCGCGTCGAACAGGACGAGACGGGCACTCCGCATCTGGTCGGCCTTTACGAACACTGGCGCCCGAACGCGGCGCGGCAGTCCGAGGCGCAGTTTTCGGATGGCACGCTGCGTCTGCTCGGTCTGTTGTGGGCGCTGCTCGAAGACGGCGGGCCGCTGCTGCTCGAAGAACCGGAACTGTCCCTGCACGCAGCCGTCGTCGCGCAGTTGCCGGGGCTGTTCGAGCGTGCGCGCCGGCGCAAGGGCGGGGGCCGGCAAGTCATTGTCACGACGCATTCCGAGGATTTGCTGCGTGACCCAGGCATCGCGGCCGAGGAAGTGCTCTGGCTGCGACCGACCGCACAGGGCACGCTGATCCACCAGCCGGGCGACAAGGAAAGGCTGCTGATGCAGCAGGGCATGAGTGCCGCCGATGCCGTGCTGCCCTTGTCGCGCCCGGACGGCGCGGAGCAACTGGCGCTGGCACTGGCGCCGTCCTGAATGCGATGGCCGGTCGATGTGCTGGTGGAAGGACCGACGGACCTGTTCGTCGCCCGGCGCCTGCTTCATGCCTGCGGTCTGGAGGTCGGCACCGTGTATCCGCAGCGCGGATGCGGCTACGTATGCACGATGGCACCGAAGCTGGCACCGGCCACCGTCCACGCGCCCCTGCTGGTCCTGCTCGATTACATGGATGTGGAAGAACCCGGCGACTGTCCGCCCAGGGTCGTTCAGCGTCATCGACCCGCACTGATCCGGCCTGAACACTATCTGCTGCGGCTCGTCGTGCGCGAGCTCGAAAGCTGGCTGCTCGCAGACCGGGAGGCGATCGCCGGATGGCTGGGCATCGGCTTGGCCCGTATTCCGGAGGATCCGCAAGCCGAGCCCGATCCGAAGCGGACGCTGGTGAATCTCGCCCGGCTGTCGCGCCGCCGGGCCTTGCGTGAGGCCCTCGTGCCGCGCCCGGGCCATGCGGCGGTCGTCGGACCGGATTATGTGGGCCAGACCGGACGCTTCATCCAGGAGATCTGGCGTCCGGATCGTGCCCGGCGGCGCGCCGGCAGCCTCGATCGTTGCCTGCTCCGGCTGGACGATCTGCGCGTGCGCCTTGATGGCGGATAAGACATGCAGCCGATCCCTGGGTGTCTGCTGGATTTCGAACTCGCGCCACACCGTTCGATCGTCGACACTGATCACTTTGACTGCCTGCCTTGGCCGCTGCCGGATTGCATTGGTTTGCGTGCCCGCCCGCCCTGTATCCGGAGTTGCGTCGATATGCTGCCGTACTGGATTGCCCTCGTGCTCACCCTGACTGCTGCTGCAGCGAGTGCCGCCGACCCCTGCCGCGATCCGCAGACCCAGGCCGAGATGACCCGCTGTGCCGGCGAGGACTACGCGCGCGCCGATCGCGAGCTGAATGCCATCTACGCGCAGGTGCGCACCGCGCTGCCCGAGGCCGAGCGCGAGCGGCTGAAGCTCGCGCAGCGCGCGTGGATCGCCTCGCGCGACGCCGACTGCGAACTGGAACCGTACGGTGCGCGCGGCGGTTCGATGGAGCCGATGCTGATGGCCGCGTGCAAGGCCGATCGCACGACGCAGCGCACGAAGTGGCTGAAATCGCTGGTGGAGGAGGGCGCGCGGTGAGTCGTGCCCCGATTGCGCTGGCCCTGACCGGTGCCTCCGGCGCGCAGTACGGCCTGCGCCTGCTCGAATGCCTGCTCGCCGCCGGCGAAACCGTCTATCTGATGTATTCGAAGGCCGCGCAGATCGTCGTCGGCATGGAAACCGACTGGGCGCTGCCGGCGCGACCGGCCGAGGTGCGTGCGGCCTTGCTCGAACGCTTCGGCTGCCCGCCGGCGCAGCTGCAGGTGTACGGGCGCGAGGAATGGACGGCGCCGGTTGCAAGCGGCTCGGCCGTGTGCCGGGCGATGGCGATCTGCCCGTGCACGACCGGCACGCTGGCGGCGGTCGCGCACGGGCTGTCCGACACGCTGATCGAACGCGCCGCCGACGTGATGCTGAAGGAGCACCGCAAGCTGGTGCTGGTGGTGCGCGAGACGCCGTTCTCGGCGATCCACCTCGAAAACATGCTGACGCTCGCGCGTGCCGGGGCCGTGATCCTGCCGGCCAATCCCGGTTTCTATCACCGGCCGCAGTGCGTCGGGGAACTCGTCGACTACATCGTCGCGCGCGTGCTCGACCAGCTCGGCGTGGCGCACGCGCTGATGGCGCGCTGGGGCCAGCCCGATGACCCGGAGACTGCGTCGTGACCCTGCCGGACGAAATCCCGCTGTTCCCGCTCGATGTCGTGCTGTTCCCCGGCGGTCCGCTGCCGCTGCGCATCTTCGAGCCGCGCTACGTCAGCATGGTCGGACGCTGCCTGCGCGAGGACCTGCCCTTCGGCGTCGTGCCGATCAGCGCCGGCAGCGAGGCCGGCGGTGACGCGAGCTTCCACCTGCTCGGCAGCAGCGCCCGCATCCGTGATTTCGACCGCCTGCCCGACGGCATGCTCGGCATCACCTGCCGCGGCGAACGGCGCTTTCGCGTGCTCGAACACCGCAGCCAGCCCGACCGGCTGGTGCTCGGGCGCGTCGAATGGCTGCCCGAGCCGGTGCGCGAGCCGGTGCCGCCGCAGTTCCGCTCGCTGGAGCGGCTGCTCGGGCGCATCCTCGATGCCGAGGGCATCGAACGCTACCGCGCGCTGCTCGAACCCGACTGGGACAGCGCCGACTGGGTCGTCAACCGCCTCGCCGAGGTCATGCCGCTGCCGAACGGCGCGCGGCACATGCTGCTCGGCATCGACGAGCCGCTGGAGCGCTTCGAACTGCTGTACGCGCTGCTGCAGGATCAGCGGCTGGTCTGAAGGCGCTCCCGGCGCGCGCCGGGAGCGGCAGGCGCGAGACCGGCTGCGTTGCTGCGTTGC
>NZ_DAOLKE010000321.1:0-4023 GCF_035331805.1 Plasticicumulans sp.
GCCGGGAGGCGCATCGCTAACACCTCAAACATTCCTGTCACGGCCGGTACTTTCCCTGTACCCAGGCGCGACACTAGCTGGCTTCCTCGCCATGCGCGGCGGGAAGTTGATGGCTGCTGACGGTAAACGTCGGAAGCTGGGCCCGCTTCTTGAGCCGGGCGCTGACGCATTCTGCAAAGCAAGTTGCGAGCCATGGCGTGGCGACATCTTTCGACAATGGTCGAAGCGATGGCGCTTCTCTACCCTACGTTTCCCGCCACGATCCGGTTACAGGAAAACGCTCCGGATCAGGGCCTTGAGGTGTTGAAGCGGATTGAACGTCCTGACAGTGACTGGCCGGTGGTCCGGAACTCGTCGCAGGCTTGCCGTGCGCAGGCCGCTCGGTGAGTGTCAGGATTTTTAACGCTGCATTGCACCATCGCGGACCGCAACGATGCCCGCCTCAGGCCGTGCCCGGGGCTCTCCGTCCGCGTCCGGGGCGCAGCAGGTTCAGGCAGGCTTCGGTCGAGGCCATGTCCAGCGCCGTGAAGTCATCGAGCGAGCGCAGGCTGGCGTCGGCCCCGGCGGCGAGCAGCGCCTGCACGACCCCGGCCTTGCCGGCCGAGGCTGCGTACATCAGGCAGGTCGCGCCGTTGTCGTTGAGGTTGTCGGGGCTGGCGCCGGCGTTCAGCAGGATGTCGAGCGTGTCGGCGTCGTCGCTGAAGCAGGCGAGCCACAGCGCGGTGTTGCCGTCGGCATTGCGCGATTCGAGCGGTGCACCGGCGATCACCAGATCGGCGACCCGATCGGCCAGTCCGAGGCGCGCGGCGCGCATCAGCGGTGTCGTGCCGTTGGCAAGCCGCGCATCGAGATCATCCGCCGGATAGCCTTCGGCCTGCAGCCAGTCGGCGAGCACCGCCGGCAGCGGTTCGCGCGGGGCAACGCCGCGCACCGCCTGGATGCCCGCCGCCCGGTGCGCACGCCAGGCTTCCCAGCCGCCGGCGAGATCGCTGACCTGCGTGAAGCCGAAGTCCGCGAAGGCCTGCGCGACCGCGCGGCTGGCGTTTCCATGATGGCAGTAGATCAGCACCGGCTGGCGACGCGGCGTGCCGAGCAGCGCGGCATCCATGCCGGCATCGTCGAGGTGTCTGGCGCCGGGCAGATGATCCTGCGCGAAGAACGGCTTCTCGCGCACGTCGAAGACGCTGGCCAGGCCGGTGGCGAGCAGGGTTTCGGCTTCGGCCGGGCTCAGGCGGGTGTAATGGCGATCGCTCATCGGCGGCAGGCTCCGGGGCAGGCGGAAAGGGGCGGGACAGGGGAATCAGCGGCGGTCGGGATACGGCGGCTCGCTGGCGATGCGCGCATCCGGCTGCGGCCGGCCGACCGTGAAGTGGTACAGCGACTGGAAGCGCGCATCCGCGAGCCCGAGCAGCGCGTGCACGGCGTCATCGAAGAAGCAGCCGATGCCGGTGCCGCGCAGGCCCTCGGCCTCGGCGTGCAGGTACAGCGCCTGCGCGATCAGCCCGGCCTCGTGATGCAGTTCGCGATACGCCCAGGGGGCGGCGGCGAGCGTGGCATCGAACTCGGCGAGCAGCGCCAGCGTGAACGTGCAGTCGGCCGCGAGCGCCTGATGGCAGCTCAGCGTGCGCGTGATCTTCGCGGTCGTGCCATCGGCGAGCCGGTACAGCGGCAGATGCGCCGGCACACCCTCGGGTTTGTCCCAGCTGAAGCCCTCCGACAGCGCCGAGCGCAGCGTCGTCACGGCGGACGCACTGCGGGGCAGTACGTAGACGCCGGCCGCCAGCCCCTCGACGCGGTGCACGAACAGCAGCGGATGCACGCGCACCGGCGCATTCAGCCCGCTCCACGGCGGCAGGCCGGTGCGCGGCAGCAGCGCATCGAGCAGGCGCAGGAAGGAAGCGAGATCCTGCTGCGCGTCGCGCACGAAGCGCTGTGCGCTGCGCCGTGCGCGGATCAGCGTCGCGGCGCGGACCTCGGTCGCAGCGGGCTGCAGCGGCGGCAGTGCGGCATCCGCCGGCGATGCGTGCTCCGACACGCCGGCCGGCCGGCGGCTGGCGCGGGCGACCTCATCGACCACCGGCCAGCGGTACATCGGCCAGCGATCGAGCACATTGGCCTGCCCGTGCCAGACGGCGTCCGGCGGGATGACGGGCAGCGTGTGCGACGCAGCGCCACCGGCCAGCACCTCGACCAGCAGTTCCGGCTCCTCGCGCTCGGCCTTGCCGAAGTCGGCGTCGCGATCGAGACCGAGCAGTGCCGCCAGTGCCTCGTGTCCGATCGACACCGGCCGCAGGTGCCAGCCGAGCGCGGCCGCGGCATAGGCGAGGGCGCCGAGCGCGTGGCCGGCATCGAGCTGGCAGTAGCGGAAGGCGCGTTCGCCGTACTTCCAGAGTTCGCGCCACAGCACGGCGCTGAAGCCCACATATAAACGTGGCGACGAGACCGCCGGGGCCGGCCACGCGCAGCGCCGCTCCAGCGCGTGCTCGCGCGGCCGGTAGTGCCAGAGGCCGTCGGCGAGGCCCGGCAGGCCTTGCGCGAGCACGTAGCCCTCGGTCGGATGCAGGTTGCCGCTCGACGGATTGCAGCGCACCGCCCAGCGATCCGGTCCGGCCTGCTTCCAGGCCGCGAGGCCGAGCGTCAGTTCGAGCAGCGTGCCGAGCGTATCGGCGTTCAGCGGCTGCGGTGGAATCGCGCCGGGCCGGTGCACGGCCTGCCAGCGGCTCGCGAGCGCATCGGCGCCGAGGGGCAGCAGCTGCACGCCGGCGCCCGTGTAGGTGCGGAACGGATCGGGCTGCGCGCTCCAGTCCAGCGTCTCCGGGCCTGCGGCGTAGCGCTCCAGCCGGTGCTTGCTGCGCGCGTGATAGGCGTGCACCACGCCCAGGGCTTCGGCGACGGCAGCGGAAGGGGCGACGTGCGGGTCGTCGGGCATGGCGGCAGCGGTCCGTCAGGAATGTGCGCTGCAGCATGCGAGGAGTGCGCCATCCGGACAAAACGCTTGCGGATCATGCGGATGGAATCCTGCCGGCATGCACGGATATCCGACAAAGCCGACGCGGCGTGCGCTTGCCGACAGCCGCGCACGCCCTGTCAGTCCGCGAAGCCGAGGATCACGCGGCGGTTGTGCGTGGATTTCTTCTCGATCTTCGTGACCAGGATGCGGCCGATCTCGCCGGTGCGCGCGACGTGCGTGCCGCCGCAGGGCTGCAGGTCGATGCCGGCGATCCCGACCAGGCGCACGCGGCCCTGACCGCGCGGCGGCTGCACCGACAGCGTCTTCACCAGCTCCGGCTGCGCATCGAGTTCGGCATCGCTGATCCAGCGCGTGCCGACCGCGTGATCACCGGCGATCAGTGCGTTCAGGCGCGCCTCGATGTCGGCCTTGTCGAGCCGCTGATCGGGCAGATCGAAGTCGAGCCGGCCCTTGTCGGCGCTGACCGAGCCGCCGGTGACGCCGGCCGGGATCACCGCCGACAGCAGATGCAGCGCCGTGTGCATGCGCATGTGCCGGTGCCGGCGCGTCCAGTCGAGCGCCAGATGCACGCGCTCGCCGACGGCGGGCGGCTCGGCATCGGCGGCGAGCCAGTGCTGGATCGTGCCGGGGGTTTCGCCCTTGCGCGTATCGAGGATCGCCAGCCGGCGGCCGTCGGCCCGCGTCAGCGTGCCGGTATCCCCGGGCTGACCGCCGCCGAGCGCGTAGAACACGGTGCGATCGCATTCGACCGTCGTCCCCGTGTCGGTGCGCGTCACGGCGGTGACGATCGCCGTGCAGTCGGCGAGGTAGGCGTCGTCGCGAAACAGCGCTTCGGTCATGGCGGCAGGCTCCGGCAGGGAAGAATCGTCAAGGGACGGGCGGGATCGAGCGAAACACCGGCAGGATGCGTCGCAGCCCGGGCCGATGCCGTGTCTTCACATCAGCAGCGGTGCCGACGGCGGCTGCGCCAGCAGGCCGGCGAGCACGTCCAGCCCCTGCGCCAGCGATTCGCGATCGGGCTGGGCGCTGACGCAGACGCGCACCGCCGGCGG
>NZ_DAOLKE010000322.1:0-3978 GCF_035331805.1 Plasticicumulans sp.
CCCGGCGCGCAGCAGCGCCGCGCGGCCGGCCTCGCTGATCGCGACCAGCCCGCGCAGCGTGCCGCGCGCAAGTGCCGTGCGCAGCGCCGGCAACTGGCCGCGCGCATCCAGGGTGTCGGTCTCGTGGACTTCGAGCCAGTGCCGGATGCCGAGGCGCGCGAGCACCCGCGACAGCTCCGGCACGCGCGTGTAGACGACCCCGGCGCGGCGCAGCTCGCCGAGGTGCAGCAGCGCGAACGGCCAGCCGCCCCAGCGCCGGTGCAGGCTCTCGACCGGGCGCAGGTCGATCGGCCGGCGGATGCCCATGCCGGCGAGAAAGCCGCCGGTGTCGAAGCCCGCCGGGACCGGCGGCAGGTACAGGCGCACGCCGGCCCCGAGCGCGGCGAGCGCCTCGACGGTGTGCAGGGTCTGGATCAGGTTGGCACGCGGGCGCTGCGGGCGGCCCCAGGCGAGGTAGACGAAGCGCGGCGACATGGTGCGGCGGCCGGGGGACGGTTGCGGGAGCGCGCATTCTATACATGCGGCCCGGCGTGACACGCGCCCCGGCGCGCCCCCGCGGCCACCCGGCCCGCCGGGACGATCCGGTATACTCGCGGCCCTTTTTCGCCCGGCCGGTGCCTGCCTTCCCGATGTCCGCCCCGACGACCGCTTCCCGCCCCCGGCGGCTCGCGATGGTGCTCGCCGATCTCGCCCGTGGCGGCATCGGCAAGATGCGCGTGCACCTCGCCAACGCCTTCGCCGCCGAAGGCGTGGCCGTCGATCTGCTGCTCGCGCGCACCGGCAGCCCCTACCGCGAGCTGATCGGCCCCGGCGTGCGCCTCGTCGACCTCGGCACCTCGCACGCCTGGTTCGGCGTGCCGCGCACGGCGGCCTACCTGCTGCGCGAGCGGCCCGACGTGGTGCTGACGCAGCGCTCGCGCGTCAACGCGCTGGTGCTGCGCAGCCGTGCGCTGTGCGGCCTGAAGATGCCGGTGCACAGCACCTTCAACACCAACCAGAGCGCGCAGCTGGCGAGCCTCACACCGGCCAAGGCGCGCAGCCAGCTCGCGCAGATGCGCCGCTGGTACCCCCAGAACGACGGCCTGATCGCGATCTCGCACGGCGTCGCCGATGACGCCGCGACGCTGCTCGGCCTCGATCGTGCCGCGATGCGCATCATCTACAACCCGGTCGTGACGCCGGAGCTGCACGCGCGCGCCGCCGGACCGGCCGGACATCCGTGGTTCAGCGATGGCGGCGCGCCGGTGATCCTCGGCGTCGGCCGGCTGGAGCCGCAGAAGGACTTCGCGACGCTGCTCGACGCCTTCGCACGCCTCATCGCCGGCGGGGCCGATTACCGGCTGCTGATCCTCGGCGAAGGCAAGCTGCGCGGCGCGCTCGAAGCGCAGGTCGCGCAGCTCGGCCTGGGCGGGCGCGTCGCGCTGCCGGGCTTTGCGGTCAACCCGTATCCGTACATGGCCGGCGCGCGGCTGCTGGTGATGTCCTCGGCCTGGGAAGGGCTCGGCAACGTGCTGGTCGAGGCGCTCGCACTCGGCACGCCGGTGGTCTCGACCGACTGCCCGAACGGTCCGGCCGAGATTCTCGAACACGGCCGCCACGGCCGGCTGGTGCCGGTCGGCGATGCCGCCGCCCTCGCCGATGCCATCCGCGCCACGCTCGCCGCGCCCCTGCCGGCCGCACAGCTGCGCGCCGCGACCGCGCGCTTCACGCTCGCGACCGCCGCCGCGCAGTATCTCGACGCGCTGGGGCTCGCCCGATGACGACGGCGACCGGCCGCATCGCGCTGTTCATCCCGTCGTTCAGCGACGGCGGCGTCGAAAAGCAGATGGTGGCGCTCGCCGGCGGCTTCGCACAGGCCGGCTACCCGACCGACTTCCTGACCCGCCCCGGCGAGCTGCCGTATCTCGACCGGCTCGACCCGGCCGTGCAGCTGATCCGGCTGCCGGCGGCGAGAAACGCGCAGCGCGAGGCCACCATCGACTACCTGCGCACGCAGCGCCCGCTGGTGCTGATGTCGGCCAAGGGCAAGGACGATTTGCTCGCGCTCGATGCCCGCGACGCGGCGAAAAACGCGGCAGGCGGCACGCGCGTGTTCCTGCGCTGCGGCATTCATCTGTCCTCGCGCCCGAAGATGGTCTCGCGCAACCCGCTGCGCGGGCTCTGGCACCGCTGGCGGCTGCGCCGGCTGTACGCGCGCCCCGACGGCGTGATCTGCGTGTCGGAGGGCGTCGCCGATGACCTCGCGCAGCTGACCGGCTTTGCGCGCGCGCGCATCGCGGTCATCCGCAACCCGACCATCACCGCCGGCTTCGATGCGCGCCTCGCCGAGCCGCTCGACGATCCGTGGTTCGCGCCCGGTGCGCCGCCGGTGATCCTCGGCGCCGGCAGCCTGGCACCGGTCAAGCACTTCGAGGTGCTGATCGAGGCCGCCGCGGCGCTGATGCGCACGCGCGAGCTGCGCCTCGTGATCCTCGGCGAAGGCAAGGAGCGCGCGCGGCTCGAAGCCCTGGCCGGCTCGCTCGGCATCCGCGATCGCGTGCGCCTGCCCGGCTTCGTCGGCAACGTGCTGCCGTGGATGCGCCGCGCCGCGGTGTTCGTGCTGTCGTCCGAGCGCGAAGGCTCGCCGAACGTCGTCACCGAGGCGCTGGCCTGCGGCACGCCGGTGGTCGCGACCGACTGCCCGAGCGGGCCGCGCGAGATTCTCGATGGCGGCCGCTTCGGGCCGCTGATCCCGATCGGCGACGCTGCAGCGATGCAGCGCGCAATCGCCGCCGTGCTCGATGCGCCGCTGCCGGCCGCAACCCTGCAGTCCGCCATCGCCGAATACACCTTGCCGCGCGCCTGCGCCGGCTATCTGCGCGCCTTCGGACTGGCCGGATGAGGCCGCGCCCGGATCTCGCGCTGTTCGCGGCGACCTCGGGCCACAGCGGCGTCGATCGCATCGTCGCCAACCTGCTGCCGGCGCTCGCGGGCCTGGGCCTGCGCATCGACCTTCTGAACATCCGCGGCCACGGCCCGCGCCTCGATCCGGTGCCGGACGGCGTGCGCGTCGTCGATCTCGGCCGCGCCCACGTCTGGCCGGCGCTGCCGGCGCTGGTCGCTTATCTGAAGCGCGAGCGCCCGCGCGTGCTGCTGTCGGACAAGGACAAGGTCAACCGTGCCGCGCTCGCCGCACGGGCGCTCGCCGGGGGCGACACGCGCGCGTTCGTGCGCCTCGGCACGACGGTCTCGCACAACCTCGCCAGCCGCCCGTGGTTCGATCGCGCGGTGCAGACGCTGTCGATGCGCAGCCTCTACCGCTTCGCCGCCGGCGTGCTCGTGCCCTCGCAAGGCGTCGCCGGGGACTTCGCGGCCTTCACCGGCCTGCCGCGCGCGCGCATCCACGTCGTGCCGAACCCGGTGGTCACGCCGCACATGCAGGCGCTCGCCGCCGGCGCGCCGGGGCATCCCTGGCTCACGGACGGCGGCGCGCCGGTGATCCTCGGCGTCGGCGAGCTGTCGGCGCGCAAGGACTTCGCGACGCTGCTGCGGGCCTTCGCGCGGCTGCGCCGCCAGCGTCCGTGCCGGCTGCTGATCCTCGGCGAAGGCCGCCGGCGCGAACGGCTGCTCGCGCTCGCCGCCGAACTCGGCATCGCCGATGACCTCGCGCTGCCCGGCTTCGTCGCCAATCCCTACCCGGCGATGCGCGCCGCCGCGGCCTTCGCGCTGACCTCGCAGTGGGAAGGACTCGGCATCGTGCTGGTCGAGGCGCTCGCGCTCGGCACGCCGGTCGTCGCCTGCGACTGCCCGAGCGGCCCGCGCGAGGTGCTCGCCGATGGTCGCTACGGCCCGCTGGTGGCGGTCGGCGACGATGCCGCGCTCGCTGCGGCCCTCGCCGGCCTGCTCGATGCCCCGCCACCGCCGGCGCTGCTCGCCGAAGCCGCGGCACCGTACACGGTCGAGGCCAGCGCCAGGGCGTATGCGCGGGCGCTGGGGCTG
>NZ_DAOLKE010000323.1:0-3953 GCF_035331805.1 Plasticicumulans sp.
CTGTGACAGGCCGGACAGCCGGCGCGCCAGCGCGGCTTCGGTCGGCCCGGTGCTGCGTGCAACCTCACCGGCCTTCATTTCGCGTACCGACTGCAGGAGATCGTCGCAGAACTGCTGCATTTCATCGTCCACGATCCACCTCGGCGCGCAGGGCATTCAGGAATTCGGTCGGCAGATTGTCGAATTTGGCCTTGCTGTACACGATCAGCAGCCAGATACGTCCGTCATCGAGCATGTTGTAGTAAATCACCCGCGCGCCCCGCCGCTGGCCAACTTCCGTGGCGCGGCCCGCCCCGGCGCCGCGCCAGGTCCGCCCTCACTTGATCAGCCGCAACGCGAACGGCACGCGGAACGCCTTGCCCTGCGTGGCGGCGACGGCGCCCATCACGCAGAAGATCAGGTTCACCAGCGCGACGACCGGGTAGGCCAGCGCGCCGATCAGGACCCAGGCGAGGATGCGGGCGAGCAGGAAGCCGATCATGACGGTGATCGCCCAGTTCAGCGCCTCCCTGGCCTGATCCTGCACATAGCCGTCGTCCTTCTTGATCAGATACACGATCAGCGCGGGCACGAAGCTGAAGAAGATCGTGCCGATCCAGACCAGCAGCGCGACGTTCTTCGAATCCTGATTCAGCGTCACCGGGTATGAGCTTTCCATGACGGGTTTCCTCACTCGGGGCGCGCGGCACGGGGCGGGCGCGCCGGGTTGGCGGATGATGGATCGGACAGGCCGGACCGGCGGGCCGCGCACGGACAGGGGCGCGCCGGGCCTTGCATTCTGCGACTGCGCCGCGGCCGGCGAAGTTCGCGCGCCGGCCGCTGGCAGCGCGCGGGCGAGGCTTCGGGCTAGAGTCGGGCGCATGTCTGCTGCCGCCGCCGGAGTCCTGCCATGCCGATGTTCCGTTCCGCTGTCGCTGTTCTCGTCCTCGCTGCCGCCGCCGCGCCGGCCCCGGCCGGTGAAACCCTCGCGGCCGTGCTCGCGCGCGGCAGCCTGCGCTGCGGCGTCAATGTCAGCGTGCCGGGGTTCTCGTCGCCGGACAGTCAGGGGCGCTGGACCGGACTCGATGCCGACATCTGCCGCGCGGTCGCCGCGGCCGTGCTCGGCAGCGCCGACAAGGTCGAGTTCGTGCCGCTGAACGCGCAGCAGCGCTTCACGGCGCTGCAGTCGGGCGAGATCGATCTGCTGTCGCGCAACACCACCTGGACGCTCGGGCGCGCGGCGGGCCTGAAGCTGCGCTTCGGGCCGGTGGTGTTCTACGACGGTCAGGGCTTCATGGTCGCAAAGACGCTCGGCGTGAAGAGCGCCACCGAACTCGACGGTGCCAGCGTCTGCGTGCAGAGCGGCACCAGCACCGAGCAGTCGGTCGCCGACTGGTTCCGCGCCCGGCACATGAGCTTCAAGCCGGTGGTGATGGACAACTTCGACGAGCTGAACCGCGCCTTCTTCGCGCATCGCTGCGATGTCTACACGACCGACCGCTCGGGGCTGGCGTCGATCCGCGCGACCATGGCCGGCAGCCCCGAGGACTACGCGATCCTGCCCGAGGCCATCTCCAAGGAGCCGCTGGCGCCGGCCGTGCTGCAGAAGGACGCGGAGTGGGCCGAGGCGGTGTTCTGGAGCGTCAGCGCGCTGATCGAGGCCGAGGAGCGCGGCGTCAGCTCGCAGAACGTCAGGGCGATGCGCGACAGCGGCGATCCGGCGCTCGGGCGCATGCTCGGCGCCAGCAGCGATCTCGGCGATGCGCTGGGGCTGCGCGCCGACTGGGCGTATCAGGCCATCCTGCAGGTCGGCAATTACGGCGAGATCTACGAACGCAACCTCGGCGCCCCGCTCGGCCTCGCGCGCGGCCCGAACGCGCTGTGGACGCAGGGCGGGCTGCTGTACGCGATGCCGGTGCGCTAGATGCCCCAGCACGAGCGCGCGCCCTCGTCGTGGCCGTGGCCGTATCCGCGCTGGCAGCGCTGGCTGATCGAGCTCGTGTCACTCGCCGTGATCCTCGGCCTGCTGGCGCTCGCGGTGACGACGGTGCGCGACAGCCTGCGCGCGCAGCAGATCGCGAGCGGCTTCGGTTTTTTGCAGCGCGAGGCCGGCTTTGCGATCGCCGAGACACCGATCGCGTATTCACCGGCCGACAGCTACGCGCGCGCGCTCGCCGTCGGCCTCGTCAACACCGTGCGCGTGTCGCTGCCGGCGCTGTTCGGCGCGACCGTGCTCGGCGTGCTGCTGGCCGTGGCCTTGCGGAGCGCGCAGCCGCTCGCCCGCCGCGGCGCGCGCGTCTACGTCGAGTGCTTCCGCAACACGCCGCTGCTGCTGCAATTGTTCCTGTGGTACGCGCTGCTGACGACGCTGCTGCCGCCGCCGCGTCAGGCCTGGCAGCCGCTGGCGGCGGTGTTCGTCAGCAACCGCGGCCTGTACCTGCCGGTGCCGCTCGAACCGGGGCCATGGCTGTGGGCGCTGGCCGTGGCGGTGGCGAGCCTGATCGCAGCGTTGCGGCTGCGCGGCCGGCTGCTGCACACGCGTCGCCGCGGCCGGCTGCTGGCACCGCTTGCGCTGTTCGCGCTGCCGGTGCTGGCGACGCTGTGGCTCGGCGGCGCGAGTGCCGGACTGTCGCAGCCGGTGCTGCGCGGCTTCAACTTCGTCGGCGGCACGGTGCTGACACCGGAGTTCGCGGCCCTCGGGCTCGGCCTCACGCTGTACTCGGCGAGCTACATCGCCGAGATCGTGCGCGGCGGCATCGACGCCGTGCCGGCCGGCCAGCGCGAGGCGGCGCTGGCCGTGGGGCTGACGCCGGTGCAGGCGCTGCGGCTGGTGCTGCTGCCGCAGGCGGTGCGCGTCGCGCTGCCGCCGTATGCCGGTCAGGCGCTGAGCCTGATCAAGAACAGCTCGCTCGCGGTCGCGATCGGCTATCCGGACCTGCTCTCGATCGCCAGCACGACGATCAACCAGACCGGGCAGGCGATCGAAGGCATCGCGATCGTCATGGCGGCCTATCTGAGCGTGAACCTCGCGGTCGCGGGGCTGATCGCGCTGTGGGGCAGGGGACGCTGATGCGCCGCGCCGCGGGCTTGTCCGGACGGGTCCGGGTCTGCAGGGAAAAGTCCGGATTCGTGATCGTCATTCCTGCGGCCCGGCATTAGCCGCCGCCCAGGGTCCGGGTGCTCCGGACGGCCTTGCGCATGAAGTTTCCTTCATGTCCGGAGAAAGCCGCGCCGGATACTGCGCCTGCAGTATGGGATTGCCGGCATCGCGCACTAGGCTCATCGCTGCCGGCTGCGGCATCCGCAAATGTCCGACAGCCGGAAAAGCCGGTCACGTGCCCGAATGGCATTTCGATTCATTCCACCCTGCCTGTCTGCAGGGGAGGAATCCGCAAGCCGGACGTGAACGGCACATCGACGATTCCGGCCTGAACGCCGCGGCCGTGGGTTGCAACACGGCGGCCACGTTCCAGAAGCCGGACGCATGACGGCCACCGCCATCAGGAGTCCGAACATGTCCCGTCCGTCCCGTCCCGAAACCGCACCGTGCGCCGCGAGACTCACGCCCCATCACCGCCACGCGGCCGGCTGCGGCTGCTTCATCATCCCGACCCGGGTGCTCGACCGCTTCGCGCAGGACGAGCAACTGCCCGAGGCACAACGCAAATCCTTCGCCGATGCCGCGAGCATCGAAACCGAATGGCGCAAGGTGCGCAGCGCCAGCCAGCAACTGATGCGCATGGCGCACCGCGTGCTGCCGATCGGCATGACCGCGCTCGCCGCCGCCGCGCCGCCGGTGGTGAGCGTCTTCGACTGCCGCCACGGCATGGCGCTGCCCGGCACGCCCTTCTGCGATCCCGCCCATGCCACCGACGAGACCGCCCGCCGCACCTTCGCTGAAACCACGGCCATGGCCGAATTCCTGCGCCTGGCCTTCAACCGCAATTCGCTCGACGATGCCGGCATGGGCCTGC
>NZ_DAOLKE010000324.1:0-3920 GCF_035331805.1 Plasticicumulans sp.
GCTCGAAACGCGTGCGCGCCGCGGCGCGCAGTTCGGGCAGCGCCAGCTCCGGCGGCAGGCCGGCGGCGGTCTCGGTCGCCGCGGCCAGCCAGTGCGCGCGCGGATCGGTCACGGCAGTGACGGCTACGGGATTCACGGTACTCACGCCGCCCACCCCGCTCAGGCCTGCGCCCGGCGACTGGCGCCGGCTTCGCGGCCGTACAGCGTGTAGCCCTGGGCTTCGAGTTCGTGCGCAAGCTCCGGCCCGCCGGAGCGCACGATGCGGCCATCGACCAGCACGTGCACGACATCGGGCACGATGTAGTCGAGCAGGCGCTGGTAGTGCGTGATCACCAGAAAGCCGCGTTCGGGGCTGCGCAGCGCGTTGACGCCATCGGCGACGACCTTCAGCGCGTCGATGTCGAGGCCGGAGTCGGTCTCGTCGAGCACCGCGAACTTCGGCTCCAGCACCGCCATCTGCAGGATTTCGTTGCGCTTCTTCTCGCCACCCGAGAAGCCTTCGTTGACCGGGCGCTTCAGGAAGGCTTCGTCCATCTTCACGAGCCCGGCCTTCTCCTGCACGCGTTCGAGGAATTCGAGCGCGTCGAGCTCCTCCTGGCCGCGGTGCTTGCGGATGGCGTTGATCGAAGCCTTCAGGAAGTACAGGTTGTTGACGCCCGGAATCTCGACCGGGTACTGGAAGGCGAGGAACAGCCCCTCGCGTGCGCGCTCCTCGGCGGCCAGCGCCAGCAGGTCCTGACCGTCGAACAGCACCTCGCCGGCACTGGCCTCGTAGCCGGGCCGTCCGGCCAGCACGTTGGCGAGCGTGCTCTTGCCCGAGCCGTTCGGGCCCATGATCGCGTGGACTTCGCCGGCGCGGATGCTCAGGTCGATGCCCTTGAGGATTTCGCGGCCTTCCAGCGCGGCGTGCAGATTGCGGATTTCCAGCATGGTTCGTTCCGGTTTCCGGGGAGCCGGCGCAGGGCCGGTCGATCGGGTCAGTAGAGGAGGAATCGGGTGCGGGCGCGCGACGGCGATCAGCCGACGCTGCCTTCGAGCTTCAGTTCGAGCAGCTTCTGCGCCTCGACGGCGAACTCCATCGGCAGCTCCTTGAACACTTCCTTGCAGAAGCCGTTGACGATCAGGCTGACCGCGTCCTCGGTGCCGATGCCGCGCTGGTTCAGGTAGAAGATCTGGTCGTCGGAGACGCGCGAGGTGGTCGCCTCGTGCTCGACCTGGGCCGTCGGGTTCTGCACCTCGACGTACGGGAAGGTGTGCGCGCCGCACTGGTCGCCCATCAGCAGCGAGTCGCACTGCGAATGGTTGCGGGCGCCGTCGGCGGTCGGGAGGATCTTCACGAGGCCGCGGTAGGCGTTCTGCGCATGACCGGCCGAGATGCCCTTGGAGACGATGGTCGAGCGCGTGCGCTTGCCCATGTGGATCATCTTGGTGCCGGTGTCGGCCTGCATGCGGTCGCGCGTCAGCGCCACCGAGTAGAACTCGCCGACCGAATCGTCACCGCGCAGGATGCAGCTCGGGTACTTCCAGGTGATCGCCGAGCCGGTCTCGACCTGCGTCCAGGAAATCTTCGAGCGCGCGCCCCTGCACAGGCCGCGCTTGGTCACGAAGTTGTAGATGCCGCCGCGGCCTTCCTTGTCGCCCGGATACCAGTTCTGCACGGTCGAGTACTTGATCGTCGCGTCGTCCATCGCCACCAGCTCGACGACCGCCGCGTGCAGCTGGTTCTCGTCGCGCATCGGCGCCGTGCAGCCTTCCAGGTAGCTCACGTAGGCGCCGGCATCGGCGACGATCAGCGTGCGCTCGAACTGGCCGGTGTTCTTGGCGTTGATGCGGAAGTAGGTCGACAGCTCCATCGGGCAGCGCACGCCCTTCGGGATGTAGACGAAGGAGCCGTCCGAGAACACCGCCGAGTTCAGCGCCGCGTAGTAGTTGTCGCGCACCGGCACGACCGTGCCGAGGTACTGGCGCACGAGTTCCGGATGCTCGCGCACGGCCTCCGAGAACGAGCAGAAGATGATGCCCTGCTCGGCGAGCTTGCCGCGGTAGCTGGTCGCGACCGACACCGAATCGAACACGGCATCGACGGCGACGCCGGCCAGGAATTCCTGTTCGACCAGCGGGATGCCGAGCCGGTCGTAGGTCTTCTTGATCTCGGGGTCGATGTCATCGAGCGAGGCCGGGCCGTCGCCGATCGACTTCTTCGGTGCCGAGTAGTAGCTGATCGCCTGATAGTCGATCGGCGGATAATGCACGTGCGCCCACTCCGGCACCGGCATCTTCAGCCAGCTGCGGTAGGCCTCCAGCCGCCATTCCAGCAGCCACTCGGGCTCCTGCTTCTTGGCCGAGATCAGCCGGATCACGTCCTCGCTGAGGCCGGGCGGCACGGTTTCCTGTTCGACGTCGGTGGTGAAACCGTACGCGTAGCCGCGATCGGCCAGTTCTTCGAGATTTGCACTCATGCGGACGGACTCCCCGGCACGGCGTGATGGATGACGAAGGGCACGGTCACGACCGCGGGCGCCTGCGGGCGCAGCAGGTCGGCGAGCGTGACGCCTTCGAGGGCGGTGCTGATCGCGCGGCTGATCGGCCCCCAGTGGCCGCTGACCTGACAGTGGCCCTGATAGCCGCAGTCACCGTGGCCGCCCGGGCTGCAGTCGGTCAGCGCGATCGGGCCGTCGATGACGGCGATGATCTCGGCAACCGTGATCTCGCGCGGCGGGCGCGCCAGAGCGTAGCCGCCACGTGCGCCGCGCTGCGAAACCAGCAGCCCGCCGCGCGCCAGCAGTTTCAGCACCTTGCTGACGGTCGGCAGCGGCAGCCGGCCGCGTTCGGCGAGCGCACTGGCACTGAGGGAAGCGTCCGCGGCCTGCGCGAGACAGGACAGCAGCACGATGCCGTAGTCGGTCTCCTTGCTGATGCGGATCATGGACGCCCCGTAATCAGCACCGGAAAGGTGCTATATGGGCGCAGCATACGACTGCAAGCAGGACTAGGGAAGTCCTCATTTCGGGGAAGACGCGGCAGACGCATGGAGCAGCCCGGAAAACGGGCCGCTGCGTCCGGCATCGATGCCCGCGGGCGCGGGCGAAGGAAGGCAGGAAGTGCGCGGGCTCAGGCCCGCGGCAGCGCGGTGTCGTTCAGTGGCGCAGCCAGCTCCAGCACTGGCGCAGCAGTCCCCACAGACTCTGGCGGGCATGGGCAGGACCACCGTGCCGGCGCAGCGAGGCAAGCTGGTTGCGGGTCGCGTAACTCATCTCTCGGCTCCGGCAGGCTGACTGATGAGTCGATGATAATCATTATCGAATACGAATCACAGCCGAATCTGTGCGGCTGTCCGGCCGGTCACGGACTGCGCACAATGCCCTCCCGCTCCACCCGCCCGGAGGAAACCGACCGATGCGCCCCGCCCTGCCGGCCCGCCTGGCCCTGCTCGCCGCCCTGGCCACGGCCCTCGTCGCCTGCACGCCGGAAGCCCCGCTGCGGCCGCGTCCGCCGTTCGAGCCCGCCGACCGCATCCTGGTCGAGAAGGCCGCGCGGCGGCTGACGCTGTATTCGGGCGAACGGACGCTGCGCAGCTACCGCGTCTCGCTCGGCTTCGCGCCGGTCGGCCCGAAGCGCCAGGAAGGCGACGGCAAGACCCCCGAAGGCCATTACCGGATCGACTGGCGCAACCCCGACAGCCGCTTCCACCGCTCGCTGCACGTGTCGTATCCGGACGCCGGCGATGTCGCGCGAGCCGCGGCGCGCGGCGTGTCGCCGGGCGGGCTGATCATGATCCACGGCCTGCCGAACGGCTTCGGCGCGCTCGGTGACTGGCACCGGACGCGCGACTGGACCGACGGCTGCATCGCCGTCACCAATGACGAGATGGACGAAATCTGGGCACTGGTCGCCGACGGCACGCCGATCGAGATCCGGCC
>NZ_DAOLKE010000325.1:0-2229 GCF_035331805.1 Plasticicumulans sp.
CCGGCGAGGAACACGTGCTGATCTGCGCACCGGGCGCAGCGATCGGTCAGGCGGTGCGCGCCCTCGGCGTGCGCGTCATCGAGCTGGCGCTCGGCGGCGATGCAGACCCGTGGATGGCCGTGCGCATCGCGCGCGTGCTGCGCGCCGAGCGCGCCGATCTCGTGCACCTGCATTCGCGCCGCGGCGCCGATCTGTGGGGCGCGCTGGCCGGGCGCATCGCCGGCGTGCCGGTCGTGCTGTCGCGGCGCGTCGACAACCCGGAACCACGCGTGTGGGTGGCGCTGAAGTACCGCCTCGCCGATCGCGTCGTGACCATCTCGCAGGGCATCCGCCGCGTGCTGCTCGCCGAGGGCGTGCCGGCCGACAAGGTGATCTGCGTGCCGAGCGCCGTCGATACCGGGCGTTACCGGCCGGCCGACGATCCGCGCCCGGCGCGACAGGCGCTGGAGGCCGAATTCGGGCTGCCGCCCGGCGTGCCGGTGATCGGCATGGCCGCGCAGTTCATCCCGCGCAAGGGTCACCGGCTGCTGCTCGAAGCGCTGCCGGCGGTGTTCGCGCAGCACCCCGATGCGCACTTCCTGCTGTTCGGGCGCGGACCGCTGACCGGCGAGTTGCAGCGCGCGCTCGCCGCACGCCGGCTCGAAGGTCGCGTGCGCCTGCCGGGCTTTCGTAACGATCTCGATCGCTGGCTGCCGGCGCTCGACCTGCTCGTGCATCCGGCCGCGCTCGAAGGGCTCGGCGTCACGCTGCTGCAGGCTGCGGCCTGCGGCGTGGCCATCGTCGCCGGCCGCGCCGGCGGCATTCCGGAGATCGTGCGCGACGGCGAGAACGGCCGGCTGATCGATCCGCACGATGCCGCAGCACTCGCTGCGGCGCTGAACGGGCTGCTCGCCGATGCGCCGCTGCGCACGCGCATGGGCGCGGCCGGCCGCGCCATCGCCGAGCGGGATTTCTCGATCCCGGCGATGGTGGCGGGCAACCGGCGGGTCTACGGCGAGCTGGTGTCGATTTCCGCCAGCCGGAAGCGCGGATTCCCGTAGCGCACCAGCCCGGGCGCCGGCATGCCGGGCAGCAGGATCACGTAGCGCGCGCCGTAGCGACGGCCGAGTTCGCGCAGGCGCGCGGCATCGTTGCGCGCGTAAGCCTCATCGAGCGCCGTCGAGTTGCGGCTGAAATCGTTCAGGCGCGGCAGGGGCTGATCGCCGGTCAGCGCCCGCAGGCGCTCGTACCACTGCGCCAGGCCGCGACCGCCATCGGGGTTGACCTTGTGCTCGGCGACGGTCGAGCGCTGTGCCATCGATACGAAGCCGGAATGCCCGGGCGGCGTCAGGAAGCGCGCCTCGGCCGGCGTGTGCGCACGCGCCCACAGGCATACGTCCAGCCACTGCGGATCGGCCTCGCCGAACCAGACGATGCCGGCACGATCGAGGCCGTGAGCGCGCCATTCGCCGTAGATCTTCGGCAGCAGCATGAGCACGGCGAGCGCAGCGAACACCGCCGCCGCGGCCTGCGGCCGCCGCCCGGCCAGCCAGCGCTGCACGGCGAAGATCAGCCCGGTCGCGCCGAGCACGGTGACCAGCGGACTGAGCCGGATGAACTGCAGCCGCGCCAGCCGCCCGGCCGGCACGAGGTGGAAGTGGTAATCGGCAAAGTGCAGCAGCGCAAAGACGCCGAGCAGCCCGCAGCACGCGAACAGCAGGCCGTACACGCGCGCCGCCGCCGCCTCGCCAGCTGCGCGCAGCCGCTGCGCAAGGACGCCGAGCAGGATCAGGTAGGCGAGCGGCCACAGCGCGTGACGGGCACCGCGCAGCACGAAGTGGTGCGGCATGCGGAAGTTCACGTCATCGAGCGTGTGGCCGCCGGCGACCAACCCCTCGGTGGCCAGCCGCCACAGATGCGAGAAGGCCGGCAGCGCGCCGAGCACCAGCAGCACGAGCCCGAGCGCCCATTGCCGGCCCGTCGGCCGCGGCCGGTCGAGCGCGAGCAGCGGCAGCAGCACGCATAGCCAGACCGCGCCGATCTGCAGATGGAACAGACCGGTGATGCCGCACCAGGCGAGCGCGGCGACCGGCCGGCGTTCGAGCACGGCGACCAGGCTCATCAGCACCGCCGCGTGCGAGAAGGTCGGCGGCATGATCGGGCCGTTGCCGAGGAAGTCGTTGACCTCCAGCCCGCGCCCGACGAACAGCGCCGAGGTCGACAGCAGCGCCGCCAGCAGCGCATAGCCCC
>NZ_DAOLKE010000325.1:2329-3896 GCF_035331805.1 Plasticicumulans sp.
CCCTGCGTCCACAGCGTCTGCAGGTAGCTGTTGTGAACGTGGTCGTAGGCTTCGCCGGCCATCAGCGCCGCCCGTGGCCGCAGTTGTGTATCGACGACCGTCTGCAGGCCGCCGAAGCCGTGGCCGAGCAGCGGCGCCTGCGGCCAGCGTTCGAGCACGAACTGCCAGAGCCGCAGGCGGGTGGTGATCGATGAGGCCGACGCCGCCGCCAGTCCCGCCTCGCCGACGGTGGCGACGACCTCCTGTTCGGCTTCGAGGCGCTGTTCGAAGGCCTGGCGGTTGGCGTAACCGAACACGGCCAGCAGCAGCACGGCGCCGAGCACCGCCAGCCCGGTGCGACGCGGCGCCGGGCGGGCGCTGCCCTTGCGCCGGCGCCACAGCCCGGCCAGCCCCGCCCCCGCGGCCACCACCAGCAAGGCCAGCCAGGTCGTGCGGTTCTGGGCGCTGGCCAGCACCTGCAGATGCAGGGCCAGCAGCATCAGGCCGCCGATGCGCAGCGGCCAGCGCCACGGCGGCGCGAGCGACCACCATTGCTGCCGGGCCGCCACGAGCCCGACGACGAAAACGCCGGCGTACAGGCCGATGCCGAGCGGCCGGTTCAGGTGGAAACCCAGACGCTCGCCGGACCACAGCACCAGCGGCCCGCGCCCGATCAGGAAACCGATCACCCCGAGCGTGCAGCCGAGCAGCGCGAGCGCCCACAGCCGGCGCAGCCACGGCAGGCGGCATCCGGGCGGGATCAGGACGGCCAGCGTGGCGAACACCAGCGGCGTCATCCAGTCCAGCCAGCCGGACTGCGGCTTCACCAGCTCCGGCTCGGCAATGCCGGCCAGTTGCAGCCCGTAGCGCAGGACGAGCCAGACGAGGAGCGCGAGCGTGGCGAAGCCGACGGCATCGGGCCGCCCGCCGCGCCGCCAGCCGGCGAACAGCGCACCGCCGGCGGCCAGCAGCGCCAGCCCGAGGCCGAGGTTGGCCGGAGCGGTCAGCCACAGGCTCGCGAGCGCGAACAGCCCGAGCGCCGCCCGCCCCCAGCGGCCGTGCGCGTCGAAGATCACGGCCAGTGCCGGACGCAGCCGGTTCATGGCGTTCATGCAGCCTCCGCAGCCGATGCCGGGGCGCCGGCACTCAGCGCGAGCAGCCGGCGCGCGCGTGCATCCCAGCCGTAGGCGCTTGCCGTCTGCCGGCCGGCTTCGGCCATCGCCAGCGCCGCGGCGGGGTCCTTGCGCACGCGCCCGATCGCGCCGAGCCACGCTGCCGGATCATCGGGCGGCACCAGCAGGCCGTTGACGCCATCGCGCACGATCTCGCGCAGCGGCGGCAGGTCGGAGGCGATCACCAGCCGGCCGGCGGCCATCGCCTCGAACAGCTTGATCGGGCTGATCGACGCCGCGTGGCGCAGATCGGCCTGGTACGGCATCAGCGCCAGCGCACCGCGCGCGAGTTCCGCCGGCACCGCGGCGTGCGCGACGGCCGGGCGCAGTTCGAGTTGCGCATGCGTGGCGGCAGGCTCGTGGTCGCGCGGCCCGACCAGCGTCAGCGGCACGCCGGCCGCGGCCAGGTGCTCCAG
>NZ_DAOLKE010000326.1:0-3893 GCF_035331805.1 Plasticicumulans sp.
CCAACCCCTCCCCCGCGAGGGGGGAGGGGCTTGTTCGTCAATGCCTTGCCGTCGTCCTGATCCACCCGCGCTGCCCGGGCGAGTCCGGGAGCCACTGCTGCAAGCTGTGCAGATACGCAATGCCCAGAGGGAAAAGGGCTGCACCGCGGGGTCGGCAATGTTCTCTCAGAACACCACCTTCGGCTGCGGCGCGCCGTGATCGCGCGGTTCGCCGAGCGTCAAGGGCACGCCCTGCGCCGGCTTTTCCAGCTTGCCGAGCGCTTCGAGATACGCCGTGTCGGCCTGGCTGCGATCGTAGATCGGGTAATCGACGCGGCGGTCGCGGAAGCTCTTGAGCGTCTGGCCGAGGTTGCGCAGGCCGTTCTGGCGGCTGCGGCGCACCTGGTCGAGATCAATCTCCACCGGAATGAACTGTTCGCTGCCGCCGCCTTCGTACAAGGCCCGGCCGTGCGGATCGAACACCGCCGAATAACCGTTGCCGCCGGCCCCGAGCCCGTTGATGTCGAACACGTAGCACTGCTGCATCGCCGCGGTCGCGCGCGCGATGCAGAGATCGACATCGCGGTCGATCGTGTGCGTCAGCACCGGGTGCAGGATCACCTCGACGCCGTGCGCGGCCAGCGTGCGGGCGTTCTCCGGGAACCAGATGTCGTAGCAGTTCAGCACGCCGAAGCGCCCGACACCGGGCACGTCCCAGTACAGGAACGCCTCGCCCGGCGTCACGCCCTGCTCGAAGGGCTGGAACGGATAGAGCTTGCGGTAGCGGCCGATCACCGTGCCCTGCGGGTCGATGACCGAGGTCGTGTTGTGGATGTGGCCGTCGCGACGCTCGAACATCGAGCCGTTGACCAGCCAGATGCCGTGGCGACGGGCCGCGGTACAGAGCTCGTCCTCGGACTCGCCGGGCAGCGGCTGGGCGTGCGGCAGCAGCGGACCGTGCACGCAGAGTTCGCTGAACACGATCATCTGCACCCACGGATACAGGTGCATGACGAGGTCGATGCGGTGGCGCATCGCTTCGAGGTTGCTGCCGACGGTGACGTGCATCTGCACGCCGGCAATGCCGAAGGGAGTCATCGGGGATCACCTCTGCGGGACGGGGAATCGGACGAGGTCTTGCCGCCATGCGCTACGGAATATTGAACATTCCGGCGCACGCAGGGATGCTGTTCTGCAACACTTCGGCCGTTTAATCAATGCCCGCGCTGCATGACAGCGGCAGAGCCGTGATCGTTTGTTGAATATTTCAAACGGTGCTAGGCTCGTTCCGTCCCCCCGCCTTCGCCCGCGCGGGCAGCAGACTTCCGGAGACTTGCCGATGGCCAACATCCACAACGACACCTTCCGCTGGGAAGACCCGCTGCTGTTCGACGCCCAGCTCGATCACGAGGAACGCCAGATCGCCGCTGCCGCGCACGACTACTGCCAGGGCCGGCTGCTGCCGCGCATCCGCGAGGCCCACCGCCACGAGACCTTCGACCGTTCGATCATGACCGAGATGGGCGAACTCGGGCTGCTCGGCTGCACGATCGAGGGCTACGGCTGCGCGGGCTTGTCCTACGTCGCCTACGGCCTGATCGCGCGCGAGATCGAGCGCGTCGACTCGGGCTACCGCTCGGCGGCGAGCGTGCAGTCCTCGCTGGTCATGCACCCGATCCACGCCTACGGCAGCGAGGCGCAGCGGCGCAAGTACCTGCCGAAGCTCGCCACCGGCGAATGGCTCGGCTGCTTCGGCCTCACCGAACCCGACCACGGCTCCGACCCCGGCGGCATGAAGACGCGCGCCCGCAAGATCGACGGCGGCTGGCTGCTGAACGGCGCCAAGATGTGGATCACCAATTCGCCGATCGCCGACGTGTTCGTGGTCTGGGCGAAGGATGACAGCGGCAAGATCCGCGGCTTCGTGCTCGAAAAAGGCATGAAGGGCCTGAGCGCGCCGAAGATCGAGGGCAAGTTCTCGCTGCGCGCCTCGGTGACCGGCGAGATCGTCATGAGTGACGTCGAGGTTTCCGACGAACACCTGCTGCCCGGCGTGCAGGGCCTGGCCGGGCCTTTCGGCTGCCTGAACCGCGCGCGCTACGGCATCGCCTGGGGCGCGATCGGTGCGGCCGAGTTCTGCTGGCACGCGGCGCGCCAGTACACGCTCGATCGCAAGCAGTTCGGCCGGCCGCTGGCGGCCACGCAGCTCGTGCAGCTGAAGCTCGCCGACATGCAGACCGAAATCACGCTCGGCCTGCACGCGGCGCTGCGCGTCGGACGGCTGATCGATGCCGATCAGGCCTCGCCGGAGATGATCTCGCTGGTCAAGCGCAACAACTGCGGCAAGGCGCTCTCCATCGCCCGTACCGCGCGCGACATGCACGGCGGCAACGGCATCAGCGACGAGTACCACGTCATCCGCCACGTGCTGAACCTCGAAGCCGTCAACACCTACGAGGGCACGCACGACATCCACGCGCTGATCCTCGGCCGGGCGCAGACCGGCATCCAGGCGTTCTGCTGAGGCGCGCGCTCCGATCATGCGTGCGGACTTCGTGAGCTTTTCTGCTTCCCGTGTATCGGTGACGGCACCGACGGCTGTGGCGGTCTGCAGTCCTGTTGCCGGCTGGATGCTTGCCGACAAGCTCCGCGCCGTGACGAGCAAGCCCCTCCCCCCTCGCGGGGGAGGGGTTGGGGAGAGGGGAGACCGAAGCCTCGCAGGCTGTGTGATCTCCCCCGGCCGCGGCAGGGCTGCCGCACCACGGATGTCCCGGAGGCCGGCATGAGCGGTCCGCTGGCGCACCTGCGCGTGCTCGACCTGTCGCGCGTGCTGGCCGGTCCGTGGGCCGGGCAGACGCTCGCCGATCTCGGCGCCGACGTGATCAAGATCGAGCGCCCCGGCTGCGGCGACGACACCCGTCACTGGGGACCGCCGTACCTGAAGGCCGCCGATGGCACGCCGACCGGCGAGGCCGCGTACTTCCTGTCGGCCAACCGCGGCAAGCGTTCGGTGACGGTCGACTTCACGCGGCCCGAGGGACAGGCGATCGTGCGGGCGCTGGCGGCGCAGTCCGACGTGCTGCTCGAAAACTTCAAGGTCGGCGGACTGGCGCAGTACGGGCTGGATGCCGACAGCCTGCGGGCGCTGAATCCGCGGCTCATCTACTGCTCGGTGACCGGCTTCGGTCAGGACGGCCCGTACCGCGACCTGCCGGGCTACGACTTCATGATCCAGGGCATGGGCGGGCTGATGAGCCTGACCGGCCAGCCGGACGGCACGCCGGGCGGCGGTCCGGTCAAGGTCGGCGTCGCACTCGCCGACGTGCTGACCGGGCTGTACGCGACCATCGGCGTGCTCGCGGCGCTCGCGCACCGCGAACGCAGCGGCGAGGGCCAGCACGTCGACCTCGCGCTGCTCGACGTGCAGGTCGCGGTGCTCGCCAATCAGGCGCTGAACTACCTGACCACCGGCTGCGCGCCGCAGCGCCTCGGCAACGCGCATCCGAACATCGTCCCGTACCAGACCTTCGCGGCGGCCGACGGTCACCTGATCCTCGCCGTCGGCAACGATGCGCAGTTCGCGCGCTGCTGCGCGGTGCTCGGCTGCCCGGAACTCGCCGCAGACGAACGCTTCGCCAGCAACCGCGCCCGCGTCGCACACCGCGCCGAGCTGGTGCCCCGGCTCGCGGCGTGCTTCGCGACGCAGCCGCGCGATGCGTGGCTGGCGGCGCTGGCGAACGCGAACGTGCCCTGCGGGCCGATCAACACGCTCGATCAGGTGTTCGCCGATGCGCAGGTGCAGCACCGGCAGATGCGCGTCGAGCTGCCGCATGCGCAGGCCGGCACGGTGGCGCTGGTCGGCAGCCCGCTGAAGCTCTCGGCCACACCGGTCGAGTACCACCTGCCGCCGCCGC